>WAJZ01000042.1 GCA_015523575.1 Candidatus Hestiella acidicharens
AAATATGCCTTAGGTAAGGGCTCCATAGAGTCTCTGGTACAATTATACGAGAAGTTGTTCTCTCTTGAGGAGAAGGGGAGAAACAGGATATGGACTAGGATATTAAGAAATTCATTTGCTCCTCTATTAATGGAAAAGTTTGATTATGTTGTAGGAAACCCACCTTGGATCAGATGGGAAGAATTGCCTAGTGAATATAGGGAGGAGACAAAGAGACTGTGGGAATGGTACCAGTTAGCAAAGATTACGGTTAGGGGAGGTTTTAAGAAGGATATATCCATGCTCTTTGTAGCTAGGTGTTTGGATCGCTATGTTAAGGAAGGAGGTAAACTAGCTTTCTTGGTACCCTACACGCTTTTCAAAACACAGGCTGGTGCTGGTTTTAGAACTTTTCTAGCTAAGGGAAGAATAGGCGAACCTAGGATTTTTTGTAGTGTGCAAAAGATTCATGATATGGTAACACTTTACCCATTTGAAGGTTCAAGTAATCAGACCTCAATTTTAGTTATTAAAAAAGAAGGCACTACTACCTTTCCGGTAGACCTTTTAAAATGGTATGGGAAAAGGGTGGATGTCGATGAAGATTTAGATACAGTTAAGAAGATAACAAAGAGCATCAGAATCTTCCTTAGCCCCACTAAGAAAAATCCATCTTCTGTGTGGAAAGAGATTGTTTCTTTCGAAGAAGACAAAATAATGAAAAAAATAGAAGGTGTTAATATGTATACTGCACATAGCGGGGTAGATCACAACTTGATTGGTGTTTTCTGCGTCAAGATATTAAAAAGCATGGATAAATATGTTTTAATAAAGAATTTGGGTCAGAAAAAAGGTGAGAGAACTAAGGAGATCAAAAGCATAATAGGTAAAGTAGAAAAAGAGCTTGTCTTCCCATATTTACGTGGTCGTGATGTATCACGCTGGTGGTTTAAATATGACGATTACATAATACTTCCACATAACACTAATGGAGATGCTATTCCTGAGACAATTTTAAGGGTTAATTATCCTAACACATATTCGTATTTTCAAAAGTTCAAGACCTTACTTATGGAAAGGTCTACATATAGAATGATGGGAAGAGCGAATCCCTTTTATTCGGTGTTTAAGATAGCTAAATATACATACTCCCCATATAGGGTCTTATTTGGTAGGACAGCAAACAAGATATCAGCTACCGTGGTAAGTGCTATTGATGATCAGTTTTTAGGCAGAAAAGTACCTATTCCTGATTACGGAGTAATAGTTATGGAATGCAAATCCGCCGAGGAAGCATACTATCTATCTGCGATATTAAATTCAACAATAGTAAACTTCTGGATAGCCAAGCATACTTCAAGAACTTTCTCCAACATATCGATGCACCTGATCAGTAGCATAAATATCCCGAAGTTTAATCCAGAAAATGCCATACATAAAAGACTTGCCTATCTTTCTAAAAAAGCACATAAGATAGCTGAGAAGATATATAAAGGTAACAGAAAAGACATGAAAAATGATCTTATGGAAATTGAAAAATACATAGATGATACGGTTGCCGAGCTCTATGGTATTACTTATGATGAACTAGATAAAATCAGAAGTAATCTGACATTTTTCAAGAAAGGTATCATATCATGAATTATCCTATCAGTAAAAGTAAACCTAAGATGGGGATATTCATGCCGGTAAAAATATTGGATCTATATTCGGGCATGGGCGGTCTCAGCCTAGGCTTTGTCTTGGCATTAGACAACGCTAAAATAATAGGTTTAGATAATGATGGATATGCTGTAGAGGTATACAACAAAAACCTATCCGTGTTTAACGCTGAAAGTATAGAACAAGATATTTTAGAGTGGAAACCTGAAGGTAACTATGATATCATCATAGGCGGGGTGCCTTGCCAACCGTATTCATTAGCTAACACACGGAAAAAAGGGGAGGAACATCCATTATACCCGACATTTCCAAGGTTCTTTGATGTTGTTTTAGAGCTTAAGCCTAAGGCTTTTCTCATGGAAAATGTTAAGGGACTTACTACCAGAAGCCGTAAGGCATTACTAGAGACACAATTAGAGAGAGCGAAGCCCAATTATAATATAAAGTATCAGGTGCTTAATTCAGCCTATTATGGTGTGCCCCAGAGGCGTGAGAGGCTCTTCGTTTTAGGTATCAGAAAAGACTTGGGCATAGTTCCAAGCTTCCCTGAACCCACGCATGGCAAAGAAGAGAAGGCTACGCTCGCCGGAAAGCTGTACAAATGGGTAACGCTTAGAGAAGCGATAGGAGATCTGCTTTCAATACCCCCGCAAGGGCTGGTGCTACAACATGAACGTAACCCTGCGATTGCTGATAATGAGGTAAGTGTGCTGACACCTGAGCAAATAACAAAAATAAAAGAAAAAAGGGATGATACTAAAAGACATTATGCGAAGATGGAGTTTCCAGATAATTTAGACAAGCCGTCTAGGACTGTGAGTTGTGATACAATAGAAGGCGAGAAAAGAGAGACCATTATAATACCGATGACCGAACATGTGATGGATGATAAAATGGGTACAGTTGATGAACATGTAGCAACTAGCAGATTGATCTATAATGAGGAACAGCTTAAGAGGGTTCTCAAATTTAGAAAGGGCAAGCTTGATAGTTTGGATGAACCATCTAGGGTTGTTAAAATAGACGGGAGAGGGGGAGACAAGACTAACGATGCTATTTTAGTTCCTATAACCAAACACGTTCCCATAATAGAGGAAGGTAGATATAGGCGTCTCACGGTTAGGGAAGTTCTAAGGCTTCAGTCTTTTCCCGATTGGTGGATTTTTCCTAGCAACGTCTCAACTAGCAGAAAGTACAAGCTGGTGGGTAATGCAGTTCCTCCTGCATTAGCATACAGGCTTGCTCTGGAGATAGGGAAGTTACTTGGAATCAAAACACGGGTACCACCTCGGGAAGGTGAGTGGAAGCTACCCTATTTCCATAGGATGTTTGCCGACTTTTTAGATACTGGATGACTTCATGACCTTATCACATGTTTTTTCTATAACGAAATACATTTTTCCTTTTGCAAATTCAAACAACATCTTTTCCGGTACCACCGCTGCCTTTCCATCTTCACATTTTATTAGGTATGCTACCCCTCCCACGCACCTAGCCTTACACTTATTGAACCCCTCAAATACGCAGTTGCTTTGATTACCGGAAAGGATTGTTTTGAGTAGCTGGTTGGGTGATTTGACTTTCATCTCATCCATCTTTTTTAGTATAAGAGAATACAGCTCATCGTCTATCTTTATCGTTTTCATCCTACCACCGCTGGTATAGTAGCAGAGCTCCCTTAAATTTTTGTTTTACTACATTCAGTAGTAAGAATATCAAGGTTACCTTAAGTATAAGATAACCTATATATAGTTTAGGCGATATATAAGGTGACCTTTGTATTCTCTTTCGCCCACCTGCCAAGAACTGAGAATATCAAGGTTACCTTATATATAAGGTAGCCTACATATAGGTGCGGTCTACTACCCTTAGTGGTGAGAATACTAAGGTTACCTTAAGTATAAGAACCCAGATATATAGAAAAACTACTTAATAGATTTTAGTAATGATGCCATGGATTTTTTCTCTATGTGTACATTATTTATACCTAGCAAATATAAGGTGTAGCTCAAGACACGGTAGTCTGCGACATTAGTTACATAGATTATTCTATATAAATCATCATCAAGCATGTTAGGTTCATAGTACCTTATGAGCATGCCCTTTGCTTTTTCGACCTTTTCTACCGGGTAACAATTACCCCCTTCCAGCTTGACGGGCGACAAAAAATCATATTTGCTGTCATAAATAAAAACAAAGGGGTATGTTAAAATATACGACGTCTCCTTCGACACGTTGTCTTGCAAATAAATCCCGATGGGCTTTTTCTCGCATATATAGTAGCCTATTTTTTCAAAGGGCAGCACGGCTTTCGACTTTACAAGGGAGACATATATAGGGTCT
>WAJZ01000043.1 GCA_015523575.1 Candidatus Hestiella acidicharens
AGAAGCTAAAAGAGTCAATAGACTCTTTGGTATATGTATCGATACACATAGAGCCCGGCTCGTTTTCTGGCAAATGGAGAATTGCTTTGCTAGTTGATAGGGATGGAAGCCTGGTGAAAAACGTTAAAGATGCAAAAAAGGTTATCATAGTTGATACGTGGAATAAAGTGCTAGAGGAGTTTAATCTTAATAAAGGAGATCTTAGAGCTGTGGCTGAGCATTTAAAGAAAAGGAAAGTGGGAGCAATAATAACTAACAGTAAGGATGACTTATTGATCATGAAGGCTTATGGAATCGGGGTTTATTATTCCCCTGTCAAGGGTGTGAAGGAATCCCTTGAGCTCTTTAGGCAAGGCGCCTTGGGCTGTTTCGTAAATAATTAAAAGTGTTTAGGTATTTTCTATTAATCGTAAGGAAGCGATATAAGGCTTCTCTTCTGCGTTTAAATATGCAAGATAAATTAAGCCAGAAATTGGTGCAGCACATTAAGGATCCTATATATGGGCTGTTTCACGATAGCAACAAAAAATTCAAAAATTTTTCATGCACAATCATGATTAGGGAAGTAACGAAGGAGTGGGTTAAGCCTGAAGATGCGGGGAGTTTCCTTTCCCCCTGAAAGCCAGCCAATGAAAATGGGAGGTTGGAAGGTTATCTGCTACAATTATTTCAAAAGTTCCGAGAGTAGCGGATAACCAGAACGGTTTCGTTCTCTCAGAAAGCCTCTTAATGAAGATAGAGGAAGTCCATCTATTGCTTTGACCAAAGCATAAACACTGTAATAGATAAGGCAGAACTGTAGCCTCTTTCCAGTTGATAATTTATTTAATATTGCTTAAAAGGCTAATGGTATAAGGATGTGCAAGGAGGTAGCTGGGTTTAAAGTAACTTCGGGGGCTAACAACTTTGAGGTTTTTGTAAAGAAAGGTTTAAATAATCGTTGCATAAAGGTTTTAGGTAGCCTTGATCCGAGCACTATGGCTAATAAAGCTCTTAAGGTGAAGCCGAGATTAATAAAAAGTCCTCAAGCTCATAGGTGGGATTCTGGCGCGGAGTCAAGATGAAAAGGAGAAGCCTATAATGAATGGGTAGCCTACTTGAGCCTTACTGGCTTGTTAGGCGTTATTTCAAAATGGTTTTTCACCGCAAGTTATTTCAAATATAGAGGAGGCCTCGTAACACCTATGTTGCCTACAGCTTTTGTTTTCTTTTAAATGTTTCTTAGGATATCGCAAAGGCTCTCTATTCTAATAGCCCCATATTTTTTCAATACATACTCATCTACTGGTACAGCAATATCGCTCTTCGTTAGGTAAATCCTTTTTATTCCACTTTCTCCAAAGGCCTGTACGTCATAGATTGTATCACCCACTGCAAACATTACTTCATCTTTATTTATATTAGCTTTTTTAAGCCCTAGGATGACTGGGTCTGGGTTTGGCTTTCCTTTTTCGAGCTCATCGCCTGCAACTAATACATCAGGCTCTATGCCTATGGTTTCTAGCGTCTTGATCGCGGTAACCTTTAATGAAGAGGTTATAATTATTATTTTTAGTTTTTTCTTTCTAAGCGTGTTTACTAGGTCAAGGGCGCATGGCATTGGCTTAGCGTATTGCCTTATATATGGCTCAAATACCTTCATTTTTGTCTGCAAAAGCTTTTTTGCGAGCTCATATCTGTTACCAATTTTTCCTTTATCTGATTTCTCAATAAGCAGAATAGCTATGTCAAGGGCCCTTTTGCCCAGTAGGGTGGCAGTATCTATATTATTAACGTTTATGCCTACTATTTTTAATGATTCCAACCAAGCTTTTTTATGGGCATTAGCGGTGCTTGCTAGCGTACCATCCAAGTCAAAAATGGCGCCTTTGAACTCTGGCATTTTCTTTCCCTTTTACCTTAAAGCTTAAAAGGCACTATATATCTTTATTTATGTTTGCATGTACTTTTTTCTACCTTTAATATAGCTTAAACCTAAAGCCTTTCCAGTAGCGGTATTCCAATAATTGTTAGCCCATCTTCAAGCACTTGTTTAACTAGACTTACCAAGAAAGCCTTCATCTCCCTAGCACCCCTATCTTTTTCATGTAACACGCTATCAACCTCATACCATTGATTAAAGAGGTCAGAGAGGGAAATCATGTAACTTACAAGGTCTTCAGGTGCCATGTCGTCTGCTGCCTTTGCAGACACTAAGGAGTACTTTAAAGCATTTATAAACAATGTTCTCCTCAGCTTCTCCTTTACAGCATTATTATCTATAGATTCATAGTCTATCTCACCATGCTTTTCCAGTATGTTTTTTGCCCTGACGTAGGTGTATTGAAGATAGGGCCCACTGCTTTCCTTGAGGTTTACAGCCTTCTTTATATCAAACGTTAGGGGTTTTGATGAGTTTAAGTGAACCATAGCATACCTGATGGCTCCTACTGCAACCTTCTCGGCGAGCTTTTTTGCCTCAGTATTGTCAATGCCTTGGTTTCTTTCCTTTATCTCAAAATAAGCTCTTTCCCTTATTTCATCCAAGGCATCATCAAGCGTTAGGTATTCACCTCTTCTCCCATGCATTGCCCTGCCTGGTAGCCTCACTATTTCATATCCATAATGAATTAAATTGGTAGCCTCTTTAGTATAGCCTAGTGCTAGCAAGGCCAACCTTATTTGGAGTTGTGGAAGTCTTTGAGAAGTCCCTATTACATTTATCACCTTATTGGCTTTGGTCACTTGGAATTTGTAGATGCTATAGGCTATGTCCCTCGTCGTATATAAAGTTGAACCATCGCTCCTCCTTATTATTAGTGGCGGAATATCTATAAACTTAGGCAGGTCGAAGCTTTTTGAAAGGTTTTTGTCCCCCTCAAGGAAGTCTTTTATTATTTGGGGGATGTTTATGGCCTCTGCATCCTTATATATCATATAATATTTGTTTTTCCTCACACTTTCTATGACCTTATCAACCAAGCCACCCCATAATATATCGCTTTCCCAATCCCAGTGATCGAAGTGTATTTCGAGCCTTTCTAATGTGTTCTTGAAGCCTTCCAGGACGGCGTTTGCTATAGACCTTATTAGTGACTTCTCTGGCTCAAGGCCTTTTTCATACCTTACCATTATATTGGATATTACTTTTTCAATATCAGGCATTTCACTTAGCTTGTCAAATATCGTATCGAATAAAGAAGGTGATACCTGTTGCCTGAGCCTTGCTAGGATAGATGCCAACTTTTCTTCCTCGTTCTTATCATTCTTCTCCTTTGCCGATATAAGATCTATTGTTGTGCTAGATACAGCATAGACCCATCCAACGAGCTTATCGGGCTTTATATTAAGTCTCTCGGAAAGCGCTATTGGGTCTTGGTCAATTACCTTAAATCCAAGGGCGGCTATTACTGACTGCCTTCCCACATCATCAACATAGAACCTCCTGTTTACCCTATGCCCCCTAGCGTTTAGCAGCCTAGAAATGGTATCTCCTAGACATGAATTCCTTGCGTGTCCCATGTGAAGTGGATGTATGGGGTTTGCGCTGGTATGCTCAACAACTATCGTTAGGGGCTTATCAATTTCTACGGTTTTTACTTTGTTCCCATCTTTAATGTAGTTTATAGTTTTTTCAAGGAGCAACTCTTCTTTAAAAACAAAGTTTAGGAAGCCCCTTAGTAGCTTTGTGTCAACAATGTTAGCTTTCTTCCCTAGGGCACTATTTATGTTTTGAATTAAGGTATTGGCATCTTTTGTGTATCTCATTGCAGGAAAGGAAAAGTCGCCATACTCCTCCTTTACTGGTTCTAATAGCTGCCTTAGAACCTCTGTAGAGTGAATTTTCAGGGAGCTGGACAGGGTGTTTGCCATAATATTTATTGTGTCAACTAATGGGTTCTCCACCTTAAACTCCTATTCTTTAAAGTCTCTTTACTATGCTTATAAAGCTGTTTGCTGCTTTCAGTTTATACAATTCATAGCATTTTTCTAGGCTAAAGGCTTATTAACCGTGCACAATTTTAAGGTATATATATGGAAGTGTGCACGCAGAGAGGGTTGAGATCAGATGAACCCCTTGCTCCAGATGCTGAACCCTGCAGGTACAGTGACGCTAGCCTCTATTATAATTATTTCATATATCTTGGGGTTATTGCACGGCATAACGCCTGACGAACACACTTGGCCCATAACGTTCAGCTATGCCGTTGGAAAGTATAGCACAAAAGGTGGTATGATTGCGGGTTTCCTATTCTCTTTAGGTTTTACCATACAGAGGTCATTATTGACAACGCTAGGTTACATAGGCCTGGCAAAGATCTACCGCATCTACAACTTAGACGGCCCCATATACATTGCCGTTGGTATAGTCATGTTTATTGCAGGTTCCTACGTGCTCCATGGAAGGTATATACACTTTCATTTGATACCAACAAAAAGGCATGTAAAGAGGGCAGAAAGGCTAGAGATAAGCCAAGATGTTCCCTTAAAGATGACTATAGTCCATGGTCTCATAGCAGGATTCGGCTTTGGGGCCTACGCTTCCGTTATAACCTTTATATTGGCCCCAGAGGTTCCATCTATACTCTATGCTCCCCTGCCAGGTCTTTTCTTCGGGATAGGAACAATGACTATGCAGATACTTATTGGCGCCATATTTGGCTCTGTTATGAAGAAGATGGGATATGAAGAATCTCAGATAAAATACGTTGGCCTGAAAACTGCAGGCAACACACTTTATTATGGAGGTCTAGCCTTTGCTGTGATAGGGGCCCTTGTCGTTCTCCTTCCATCTATTGAAGCTTTTGCAATATCTACAGGGAACCCAATACCAAACTTAAATGCAATAAACATAGGCTTCATACTTGTGGTATTCGTAGTTGGGATTATTGGTATAGGCAGCATGCTAAAGAGTTATCGTGATATGAAAAAATCCACCACGAATAACCGTAGCTTGAGGCTGGGCTCTTCTTTAGTAGAAGAGGGCTAGCATTTCTAACGCCTGATTATTTTTATTATTTCCTTTGCTGCCCTCTCAGGTGAATGCACAACCTTCGTAAAACCTCCGGCATTTTCGATAAGTTCCCTTTCTTTTTTGTCATGTTTTTCAGGCAGTATATAGATAACTTTGAAGCCAGAATCGATTAGCCTCTTCGTAATAATTGATGGATCTCCAGTCTTTACCGTCTGCTTTAGGTCAGTTATAACAATATTTTGTTTTGTTCCCCTGATTTCTTTCAAGGCATTATATATATCAGTATACCCTTCAAATTCCAGCGATAGTAATAGGTTGATTACTTCACCTGCTTCAGGTCTATCGTAAACGATAGGTTTTGTTGAAAACAATATTAACCTCGAGACGTTGTGCACAAAGAGAGCAGCTATGCTTAGCGCCCACGAGGCATACTCAGCCATAGAACTGCTTGTGTCTAGCACTAACGTTATTTTCTTCCCTTTGGCATTTCTTTTGTATACCAAGAATTCTTCCTTGTTTCTTATATAATTCATTGCAGTTTCTTTTATTAGCAGCCTACCTGGCTTATTATGAGTTTTTTCTTTAAGCGGGAGCGTTTTAAACCCCTTAATTTTTAGGGCTTTTGTCAAGTAGTTCTTAGCAAGTTTTTCTAGCTTAATTCTCTCCATTCCATTAGATCTTCTATATAAGGCTCTGAAAAAATCTATTGCTAATGGAAGCTCCAATTGCAAGTTACCTATAACCTCCCCTTTATCTATGGATTCCAACAACCTTTGTGTTTTCTCTATTAGTTGCGATACCATGACTTTATTTAGCCTTCCTATAGAGGCGCTATCATCAATGCTTTCCATAGCTTCCTTGGCCTTCTCCAAATAAAATTGAGACATATCCTTTCTGCCTACATCTCCGGTTTTTAAAAACTCTGTTGCTTCCTTTAGTGCTGCAGATGAGAATATTGCAGAATTGAGCATTTTTCCCTTAATGCCTTCCATTGGCATTTTCTTTATTTTCCAGAGGTGTTTGATATCAGCTTTTTCAATAAAATTTATTATGCCTTTGTCATTTCCTTTATTCTTGGCTAGGCGTTTTAATATTAGCGGTATTAAATCCGTGGAGACATCTTCAGGCTCTATGTCGTTTGCCTTGATACTAAGCCTTCTTATCAGGCTTCTGTCCTGTAGTGCCAATTTTACCTTGACTTCCTTATCAAGTAGGCCGATGGGCTTGAGTATGTTCCATAGCCTTTCTGCATTAACCTTTTCCCCATTTACTATTTTTTCTTTTATTACCTTCCCTACTTCCATTAGCTCTTTCTTGTAATGCCTTTTATTTAGCAGTTCGGCAATCCTGATCAGCTTTCCCATAGGAAGTTTTTCTAACGACTTTGAGAAATACTCGCTTCTATGTAATTTTAGAATTTCTTCAGCATTGAGAGATTGGATCAGCGATAT
>WAJZ01000044.1 GCA_015523575.1 Candidatus Hestiella acidicharens
TCTTTAAGGCCAGAGGCGTACAATGCTAGTTCCTTGCTTTTTTCATAGCGATAAGACCTGTAGAGCTCTATAACGCTAGCCTCTATTGAGCCCTCTGCATGCATCATCGCCGTCGTAAATAGTGACCCGAAAGAAGATATCCATTCTTTAAGGAGTATGAAGAGCCTTGCCCTTTCTATAGCAGAGCCCCTAGCACCGACCAAGTATTTTTCTAGGTATTTGCCCTCATTTGGATTCTCAAAGTCTTGAATGCTGGGTATAGTAGCTGCTAGGCCCCCAGCAACGTCAACCAAATGCTTTATTGTAGAAGTATACTCTTCATTTGCCAGGAGCTTTCCTATGTTGGTCATAATAATGTTTGGAACTACTATACCGGTGTTTTTATCAACCTGGCATTCATGTGCCGCCGCTATGGCAGTAGCACGCAACATCTCCTTGTAGCGTATCATATAAACTATATCCCTACGTATGTGAGACTTGTCATCTACTCCATTATACTCCGCTAATAGCTTTGCAAGGCCTAGCAAAAGGTCGGCCATTGCTGCCCTGTAGGAGATCGCGGTAAACCTATGATATATCGGGAAGGTTATGGCTAGTGAGCCTGCGAAATTCCATTCGCCACTCATAAAAACCCTTTCCCATGGCACGAAGACATTATCAAATATGGTTACAGTTTCGCTCTCCACATTCATTCTACCCATTATAAAGCTAGGGTCTTTTAGGGCAGCTTCAACTCCTTTCATTGGCCTAGAAATCATCTTAACGCCTTTCGTATTCGCTGGTATTGCAAACGCAACTGCATAGTCTTTGTCCTTTTCTATCATGGCCCTAGTCGGAAGCACTATCAACTCATTTGCAGCAATAGACTGCGTGGTGTGAACCTTAGCCCCCTGAACGTAAATACCTTCTTTTGTCTTCTCAATTATGCGGAGGTACATGTCTGGGTCTTCCTGCTCGTGAGGCCTCTTGGATCTATCTCCCTTCACGTCGGTTTGTGCTACTGCTAAAGCCAAATCATTTTCTACAACATTTTTGTAATAATCTAAAACCTTTCCATAATAGTTTGTACCTAACATAAGATCCATTTGTTTGGCTATGATCATTAATGCGAAGAGCGCATCGGAACCTATGGCCTTAATTATATTAAACATGCCCCTTCCAAGCCTTGTGGTTTCATATATCAACTCAAACCTATTTAATAGGTCATCTGCACTTCTAGGGATTCTATAAAAACCACTTATAGCCCCATATTTAGGATCGTCATAAACTAAAAGGTCTTTATATTTCGGATCGTGCTGTAGCCTATAGATATCAGAGGCATGCCTAACAGCGATGCTTAAAACTGGGTGTTCTGTTACATCATCTACCATTTCTCCTCTATAATAAACCTCCCTCTTGTCCTTCAGGCTAGACAAATACTCTTCTACATTTCTAAGCCCCAAGATTCTCACCACTATTATCTGTTAGGGAAAATTTTTAACGGTTACAGAGTGGGCAAATTAATAGCCATGTCCAAAGTATAAATTATAAGCAAATTTCAATTATACAAAAGCCCCTTTACATAAAAAACTATTGTGTAAATTATGATCATTATTGATCTGTTATTGATTAATGAAATAAAAAGATATGAAAAGATCTAGTTCTATATTCATTTAAGAATTATTAGCAGTTTCCAGATTATAGGCCTTTTAAGGTTTCTTTAGGTTCTGATGTCTCTTTATGATAAGCTAATAAAGAAAGAATTTTTTATAAAGCTTACTGGGACAAGTTATAGTTGGTTGCGGGATTATGTTGTGCTTCGCCAAAGGCAAGAGTACCAGAAGGATATTGCAGAAGTTCCCGCATCTAACGACAAGAGCTAAGTATGGCAAGTTATGGAATAGGAGCTACTTTGTTGCAACAACAGGTTAATGTAAACAGCGGATGTTGTAAAGAAATACGTTGAAGAACAATGGAGGAGAGTTGAGAAATTAGTGCTATTTTTGCAAATGAAGCATATACATCATTACGTTGCTCACTTCATGGCAGTAAATAAAGAATATATCTAGGGGACTATTCAAGTGTACAACCTTGAACAAGGTATTTAATGCCGATATTGTGGATGTATACAATATTTGGAAAAGCCCCCATTACCTCGAGTCTCCCTAAGTGGAATATGAATAAGGGGCTGGAGGCTCGAGGCTGAACCCAAATAGAATGTAACCTCAAACCTCTCCACTCTATCAACACCAAGAACCATCGCTCTTTAGGATGGAGAGGAGGTCAGACCTAGTTTCTCAAGGCTCTTCACTGGCTTCTCTGGGCTTCTTGGTATAGCTGCTAAGTAAAGTTCCCGAAGCCTATCAATAATACTCCTCTCCAGAGGTGGTAGCATAAGTGCATTGACGTATTCACGCAACCTAGCCTTATCCTTTGCGATAATTATGACAGTATCTATTGGTACGCTGTCAAGAATAAACCTTATTGCCTGCTGGCTAGGTGCACCGGGCACCTCAAATAATACTTGTTTCATCTTTCCATAGAGCTGAAACGCCCAGCTATACCACCCGTTTCTTCTCAATACCCGGTGATCTCTGAGCTTCATCTCTTCTTCTGGTTTTATACTTTCATCTAATATCCCAGCAGCATGTGGTACCCTGGCTATCGTACCAACCTCCTTATTCGATGCAAGCCGCGCTATTGTTGAGCCAGGCTCCTGCTCAAGCATGTTATATACGAACTGTATCGCTTGAGCTTCCTCATGGTCAAGTGCTATGAGTGCATGCTCCAGTACATCTGTCTCGGGACCCAGGGCAATACCAACCTTTCTCGCATAACCATCATCAAGTATCTTCTCAAGAACTTTCCAGAGAACCCCATTTTGAAGTACATTTAATGGTGGATTATGAACTTGGACTAAGTCTATAGGTTTTTTGCACAATCTCTCGCTACTTTTCTCGATGGCATTAAGAAGGTATTTGGCATCATACCTGCGCAGTGGTGGCGTCTTATCGCTGTAAAAATCATATCCTATCTTTGTAGCAATAATCAATTGCCGTACGCCTCTCTCCCCAAAGGCCTTACATAATAGCTCTTCTCCATAGCCATTACCGTAGACGTCGGCCGTATCATAGAAGTTTATGCCTAGACGGTTTGCATAGTGAAGTAGCTCTATTGCTTCCTCCTCATTTATATCGCCATAGAGCCCAGTAAGACTATATACTCCAAATCCTATTCTTGACACGTGCAGGCCAGTCTTCCCTAACAATTGGTACTCCATATCTTCCTACACCCCTCAAAGTGCTCAACATAAATCTACGCAGAAGCCTGCGATAAACTTAAGTCTAAATAGCCCTTGAGCCTCCTTACCATCGACTGGAATTATGATCTATTTTCATTGCACTACAGTGCTCTTCCCCTTTCTATGGTTTGCTCAAGGTTTTGGTGGGCGGGCTTAACGAAGACTACATGCAGTTGCTGGTTAAGAAAGCTTACCCTCCTCTACCTACCAAAATCTAGGGGCAGCACTATGCTCAAGAGCCTCTACACTAGCATGTGAAACAAGAAACCTAGAGAAATAGTGTTCACCTAGCACCATAATTTCCTTACTGAAGTCTATAAGGGTTTATTTACGTTATAGCATTTATAAACTATTAAAGAAGAGTAAAGCTTACATAGTTCATAGGATTTACAAATAACACAGCTCGCATGCGAGCAACCTAGAAGAAATAGCGGAGGTTAATGACACAAATAGACTCCGAGAGTTAACAGTGGAAGCCTTTGTATGGTTATACACAAACAACTACGTATAATAACATATGTCTACTGAAATAATACCTTAGACGCGACATCTCGTCAAAAGAGCATGAAGCCTCAGAAATCTTTCATAGCCTCTCTGGAACAAATATGCTACTATACGCAAGTGTATGCTCTCCTTTCGGTCTTAATATTCCATCTCTACTCCATTCCAGACCTGAGCGACACGCTAGCATGGTTTCTTCCAAGGCATTACTTCATGAGGTGTTAGTAGTGCTCGCGGATGCGTCACTATCTCAGACTTGCTGAGTCATGTTTGTAGGCGAAATCGATATTAGGACTTTCGATAACTTGAGAACCCGCATTAAACTACAGTAAGTGAGCTCATGTAAGCGTAAGTGCTCACGAGGGTCTTTAAGGTTTGGGTGGGTATTTACTCTTTGGAGGGGTGATTGCGATGAGTAGTAAACCAAAAACCATCACGGTTAGGCTACCTCCGTGGGTCTCAGAGGAGGAGGCCCGGAGGGCTATAGAGGAAGTAGTAGCGAAGCTCTGGGGTCGGATTAGTATCGAAGAGGTTAGAGTGAAGCTCGGCGTGAAGAGGGAGCAGCTATTAGAGGATATTGAGGTGGGAGAATACGACGTAAAAGAGTTACGTAGACATGAGAGGGAGCGGCTATCTTGACAATATTAGATACCAGTATTGTGATAGGTCGGGTCCGTGAGAGGAAGCCCATAACCGAGGATATAACTGTCGTGACTCTTGTAGAATACCCTCGAATAGTATATTACAAACACTTCCAAGGCAACGTTATATTCCCCGTAGAGCAAGACTACCTTACTGCCCATAAACTTCAATTGCAACTACTAAAAAGAGGACAGCCTCAAGCATTCGCCGACTTACTAATAGCTTCAATAGCACTAAACAGAGGAGAAAGGCTAGTAACGAGAGATAAAGATTTTAGAGTGATAGCCAAGGTAGCCTCCGAACTAGGCTATGAGTTCGAGTTAGAACTGAAAACGTGAAGATTGAGATTGAAGACGTAAGGACATCCCGAAGAGTATGTAGCACTAATTGCAGAATATAGCGATATAGCGTAGAGTATAACATTTGGTAAAACATAACGTGGTCTTCTCCTCGCTTCAAAAAGTCGGTCTTCCGCGGTGGTTGCCTGTGTATGGTATTTTCGTTATTTTGGTAACTTTGGTAACCATACACAGGTCCCTCCCTCATCCACCTCATCTTTGTCGGTGGTTTATCGAAAGCTACATCGACAGGTACCACTTAACCTGCCTTACGGGAAGTTAAGCATAACCTCAAGCCCTTGATGGCAACCTTATTCTCATCGGTGCAGGGGAAGAGAGATGTTACCATTCCTTTTTCTTATTAATAGACTTTTCCCAAGCATTTAAATGCTTCCCTAGTTGTCAAATTAAATACTCAAATAAGCAGATAGTATTTCCTTGAGGCTTCCATAGTAAACTGAACCAGTCCGAAGAGCTAGGTAATCAGTTAGTTATCAATAAGGAAACCTCATATGAATGGAGCCGCCGGCGGGATTCGAACCCGCGACCACTGGCTTACAAGGCCAGCGCTTTCGGTACCCACGCAGGGTTCTACCGGTCTGAGCTACGGCGGCACCAAGTATCTTTCACATAAAGAGGTTTTTAGCATTTACTCTCTGCCTAGAAAGAAGGTGAAATGGATTTGGGCAAGGAACAAACAGAATACTACGCATTGCTCTCTGGCTTCCATCCAACGCTTCCTAACGATGAACTTGAGGCCATACTAGAAGCAAACAATTACGAATGGAATTTTATATATAGGTTCGATGGGGTTTCTCTAATACGTGGCGAGATCGATCCTGAAAGGATAACGGAAAGAGCTGCTTATGTAAAGGAAGTTGGAAGGCTCATCGCCTATTATAGCGTAGAAAACATTAACTTCACTGAAGTAGCCCAAAAACTTAAGGTACTTAGATTAAAGGATGCAAGGGTCGATGCAATTAGGTTTAAGGGTCACTCCTCTTCGCTAAGCCTAAGCAAAATAGAAATATCATTGGCGAGGGAAATAGAGAAAATAGGTATAAATGCTACCACAAAATCGAAAAACCTTGTTAGGGTAATAATTACTGAAGGTGTTGCAATATTTGGCCTTCTACTATCTAAAAAGAAAGGCACCTTCTCTAATATAAAGAAACCTTTCAATAGGTCAGGGCAAATAGACCAGTACCTGTCAAGGTTGTTTCTAAACTTGTCTAGGGCTAGAAAGGGCTCTACTCTTCTAGATCCATTCTGCGGTACTGGAGGCATAGTATTAGAGGCCTGCTTGCTTGGTATAGCGAGACCCCTCTGCATGGATATCAGTGAAGAAATGACCCTTGGCTCAAAGACGAACTTTCTTGCCCTAAATGAATGTAGCTCATTTTGCGTAGCAAGGCATGATGCCTCAAGGCTCCCTATAGCAGATGAAAGCGTTGATGCGATAGCCACTGATCCCCCTTACGGAAGGGCTTCAAGCACAAGGAAGATGGGATATGATTTTATCATTTCTAAGTTTTTGGAGGAAGCAATGAGGGTATTGAAGAGAGGTTCATATATAGTTTACGCTGGGCCTTATGAAAAAAAGCCCCACTCATTTGCGTTGGATAAAGGCTTCAAGCTTGTTAAGCATTATGCTATGTATGTTCATTCCGGCCTAAATAGGGAAATAGTAGTAGCTAAAAAACCCTAAGAAGGGTTTTAAGTTGCAATGCTTTTTTCTCAAACGGTGGCGACTATTGAAAACCTGTAAATCGAAATATGAATTTCAAGAGCTCAAGAGGAAGGTGGAGAGCCTAATAATAAGAAATGGCATGAACATAATGGCTAGGATAGATTATAGTAACGTTGCAGAAGGCATCGGCATGAAATTGAATAGCTCCATTCTCTACCTCTTTGGGAACCCAAGGAGGTGCACTATGATAATGAGAAATGATATGAGGGCTGGCCTTTATCTACCCCAAAAGATACTCCTCTGGGAAGATGAAAATAAAAATTCCTTTGTTTCTTATGAACCATTAAGCGAACCCCTCTCACAGCTCAGCGGATCGGATAACGAATACATAAAAAGTGCAGAGGAAGTCTTAAAGGAAATAGTATCTGAGGTCTCTACTGAAGGACCTTCTTAGACTTTATCAAAAGTTTATCCTTGCTGGAATCCCATTCGGTTTCATAAATTATGGGTTGTCCAGTAGGTATCTCCACTTTCGGTATAACGTCTTCTGAAATGTTCTCGATGTACATAACTATCGACCTAAGGCTGTTGCCATGCGCAACTACCAAGACATTTTTCTGGTATTTCAAGTCCATTGCTATGGCGTTCTTGAAGAAGGGAATAGTTCTCTTTTGAGTATCTTCAAGGCTCTCCCCGTTTGGGGGCTTCACCCTATAGCTCCTCCTCCATATTCTTACTTGCTCGTCGCCATATTTCCTTGCGGTTTCGGCCTTGTTCAAGCCCTGTAGGTCTCCATAGTTCCTTTCATTCAGCCTCCAATCCTTTATTACTGGTATTTTATATCCAAGGACCATCAATACTAAGTCAAGCGTTTCTATAGCCCTTTGCAAAACACTAGTGTATGCTACATCGAACTTGTAGTCCTTTAAAAGGAAACCGGCCCTTATTGCCTCTTGCCTACCCTTCTCTGTTAGGGGCACGTCAACCCAACCAGTGAACCTGTTTTCCTTGTTCCACAAGGACTCTCCATGTCTTAGCAAGCAGAGTATTGCCA
>WAJZ01000045.1 GCA_015523575.1 Candidatus Hestiella acidicharens
AGTACCATTAAACACGTATAGGGGAATATTATTATATTCAGTAAGCATTTCAATCTTTTTTCTGATATTTTTTGGCATGTTATCCGCGATTATAACCATCTTCACTTTAGACAACATAATCGACTTTAAGGTTCTCTCAACCCCTAGGTAATATTTTCCACTTCTAATTAATCCCTTCAATTCCTTTTCTATTGATACAGACATCGCATATATCACCGCGTCATTTCTTCTCTATTCCTATTCACTTGTATTCTTACTTTTTTGGGGTTTAATAGCTTGCAGGCTCATGCCTAGCATAACTATCCCTGTGCCTACCCTTGGTGATAAGCCGGCTGAAACGCTTTCTGTGACACCATAGAATTTCTCCTCATCACCAGTCACTGCCGCTTCATAAAGCTTGTTAACAGTAACTTCAAAGGCTGCCTTAGCGAGAACGCTCGGCTTTTCGTTAACAATACCTAGCCTTCCAATCTGCCTTATCTTTCCTGACCAAGTCATCATGTCAGCTACAAGCATGATATGTCTAATGTCAACATCTAGGCCAGAATTTTTGAGCACATCCATAATCTCTTTTATTATTGCATTCCTTCCAGCCTCTATACCAAATACATTTGATATTTCAACTATGTTGTTACTATCTATTCTCCTATAATCTATTCCTTCGATCTTTAGAACTTCTGCTAAGTTGCTACCTTCTGTTAGTATAACATACTCTTTTTTCTTCACCCCATTCTCCTCATAGGTTCTTTCTTGAATCATAGTTTTGTTTATGCCTTTAATCCCCTTTAAATAGGACTTCCTTATCTTTTGAACTATTTCATTAAATGCCTTTGTATCATATAACGATTCTTCAGGAATAACATTACTGCCTAAATCTATGTTGATTACATATTCGTTTTGCTCATCTATATTAACGTCACCCAACTTTAATCTCACTAATGAATATATTACATCATCCTGTGTAACGCCTTTATCCTCTAACATTTCCTTATCGAGTACTATTTGTATTCTAGGTTCGCCTAGCACATAAGAGATCTCGGAAACGACATTTGAAATTGTTGTATACTCTATTTTCCTTGCTATTTCTTTCGCCTTTTCCAAATCACCCCTATGATCTTCGTCTAAATAGATCTTCATAATTGGGGTTGAAGGTTCTCGCCTTGCATCTACTATTTCAATAAGCCTTGGAAGCCCTAGGGTTACATCAAATTCCATCAAGCCTGCATAGTGAAACGTTCTCAACGTCATCTGTGTGCCCGGTTCACCTATAGATTGCGCAGCTACAGTACCAACTGGTTCGCCTGGTTGAACCATTGATGCAACATATTGTCTTACTACTTCATCAATAACCAAACCTTTCTGGGACTCAGTAAGTTCCGAGCTTTCTATTTTTTCTTTCAGCTCACTAAATATTTTATCTGGAAGTATGTATCTAGCTGACTCAAGCTTACTAAGGTATTCCTTCCTTGACTTTCTAGGGCTCATTTGCTTGTCACCTTTACCTTCGATATTATCCTATCTATGTCCACACTTTTTCCATGATATGTTAATGTGGGGTCTACACCATCCTCTCCAAACCTAAATTGTATAACATTATCTGCAGAATCTCTCACCGTACCATCGTATGAAACATATAAGTCTTGCAATGCATTTATCAACCTTCTTTGCATATATCCGCTTTGTGATGTTTTTACGGCAGTATCAACCAAGCCTTCCCTCCCCCCAGAAGCGTGGAAGAATAGCTCATAGGGTTTCAGCCCATCTCTAAAGTTGCCTATTACAAACCCCCTAGCCTCTGGCGAGAGATCGCCGGATTTAAATTGAGATAATGTATGCTTTCTAAAACCTCTAGAAATTCTTTTACCCCTAACGATTTGCTGCCCGAGCATTACAGCCATCTGCGTTATGTTTACATCACTTCCCCTAGCCCCTGTCCTTGCCATGATAAAGGCATTATTAAAAACATCCATGTATCCTATAGCAAGTCTACCTGTTTCATCCCTTAGCTTCTGCAACCTTTGAATTATCTTAAGTTCTAAGCTTTCTTCTGCTGTTCTACCAGGAACTAGCTCTAGCCTACCCTGCCTAAAATCATCAATTATCTTCTGAACATCCTCCTTTGCTTTATGCACCATTTCAGCAACCTTGTCCTTCGCCTCTTGAGGTATTTCTATCTCAGCCAATGAAATAGAAAAGCCCTTAACTTCCAACATCCTTATAAACATCCTAAACACATTATCCAAGAATTCCCTAGCTTTTTTAGAACCAAACTCTAAAACTATGTAGTGAAGTATGTTCCCAGGTTGTTCTGCACCTATAGCGTTCTTATCGAAAACCCCCATCAACAGCTTGCCATCACTAACAACAATATAGGAATCATAGAAGCAGTTAAGATCATCGCACCTTAATTCACCAGCATTAATTTTTGCCCTGCCCTCAAACTTGAAGCCTTTAGGTAAGAAAAGGCTTATTAGTTGCTTACCAGTCCAAAGGGGTTCAGGCTTTATTATCGCAGGCTCTGGTAGCTTTCCAGAGTAATTCGCGGCTGCTAGAATATAAGAGACTTCCTCCTTCCTAAAGAGGCTTGTTTTAACCGTCAGCAAATAAGAACCACTAATGTAATCCTGTCTTCCACCAATTATCGGTCCACCATACCTCGGTGACAAGATTTGATTTTCTACTAGCATTAGTGATTCGGCTTCTGCCCTAGCCTCTTCGAGTCTTGGTACGTGTAAATTCATCTCATCGCCATCGAAGTCCGCGTTGTAGGGAGGACAGTCCAAGAGGTTTAGCCTGAAAGTCTTACCAGGCATTACTTTAACCTTGTGAGCCATTATAGACATCCTGTGAAGGCTAGGTTGCCTATTGAACAAAACTATGTCCCCATCAATTAGGTGCCTTTCGACTATATCTCCTATCTCTAAACTTTCGGCTAGTTGCCTGTAGTTTCTGTGGTACCTTAGATCAATCTTCATGTTCTGTCTACGCTTATAAACAAACATAGCACCAGGCCATTTATAAGGCCCATTCAATATATACTCCCTAGCCTCGTCTATATTATAAGAAGTGACAACCATTGAGACCGTTAGGATCTTTGCTATATCAATAGGGACGCCAACCTCGTTTATACTTATATAGGGATCCGGAGATATGACCGTCCTTGCTGAAAAGTTGACCCTCTTTCCACTTAGGTTTCCCCTTAATCTTCCCTCTTTTCCTTTTAGCCTTTGAGCCAAAGTCTTTAGTTGCTTCCTACCTCTATGGGATAGCTGATAGATGTTTGGTAATTCATTATCGATATAGGCAGCCACCACATTTTGTAGTGTTTGCCAAGCCTCTTCTACCATGGACTCTGGAGCATTTGACGATAAAAAGTTCTTTAGCCTCTCATTCTGCCTTACAATCTCAACAAGCGCATGGGTCAAGTCATCTTCTGCCCTTAGACCATTTTCCATGGTAATAGAAGGTCTTACCGCTAATGGCGGAACTGGGAGAACCGTTAGAACGGACCATTCAGGCCTAGCGGACTTAGGATCCATACCGAGTAGGAAGATATCTTCATCACGAAGGGCTTCGAGCCTTTCTCTAATCTCACTTGGGGTTAACCTTATTTCTCCTTCTGGCCTCACCTCATAAAATGTAAATGGTTTTATAAACTTAATCTTATACTGTTTTGCTCCACAATGCGGACACTCAGTAATAGAAGAAGATTGCTTTGCAATTTCTTCTGAGAAATTTTGTGCAAGCAGAGGCCACTTCTCCTTAAGTTTTTTGTATATCGCCGTCAAATATGCAATTCTATCTTCCGGAAGTAATATGCGCCCACAGTTTCTACAAGTTGATTGAAGCAAAAGGTTTATCTTTTCTCCTAAATGGGGTAATATAACAGGCCTTGAGAGGTCTATTTTCCCAAAATGGCCTGGGCATTCCTCCCTAGTATTCCCACAGACTGGACACCTTTCACCTGGCTCGATGGCTCCGAAATGCGGATCTCTTAATCCACCCGAAACTGGAGAACCGTCAGCCTCATAAATTTCTGGTCTAACGACAGTAATCTTTGCCATCTTTCTTATCTCTAATGGACTTATCAAACGAAAATGTATCTTATCTATAACATATTTTTCCATGGATCTGCTACTCACCGACATTATCCTCACCCTTCCCCTTGTGAAGCTTCTTTGTCAACCTTGCCCTTACCATCCTTCTTTTTCTCAATATCGGACAGCTTTTGTAATATTTTAATCTTATCAGCGACCTTTATCTCTGGTTTAATTCCCATGCTCATAATTTCCTGTAGAAATAGCTTAAAGGCATATGGTATTTTAATGGGCTTAATATCAGCATTTTCACCATGTATTGGACATTCATACACACCCCTCTTGCTGTTATACCAAGCTATGTTGCCACAAATCGTACAGACGTACATTGTATGTACATCGCTATTCTCTAACATCCTGTCCCTTAGAAGCATTGTAGCACCGTGGCCCACTAGGCAATCCCTTTCCATTTCACCAAATCGTAAACCTCCCTGCCTTGCTTTCCCCTCAGTTGGTTGCCTAGTGAGCAATTGTACTTTTCCTGTAGACCTGGCATGCATCTTGTCCGAGACCATATGATATAGCCTCTGGTAAAATGCGATTCCTATGGTTATTGGATTTTCAATAAGCCTCCCAGTTCTTCCATCATACATTACCTCCTTCCCATTGGGGTCATATCCTTTCTTAATAAGGGTTAGCTTCAAATTATTTATGTCCTCTTTATAAAATGGTGTCCCATCCACATATCTACCTAGCAACGCCCCTGCCTTAGCTGCGATGATCTCTAACAATTGTCCTACAGTCATCCTTGAAGGTATTCCATGAGGATTCACTATTATATCCGGCGTTATCCCATCTTCAGTATAAGGCATATCATACTTTGGAAACATCATTCCAACGACCCCTTTTTGGCCATGTCTGCTTGCAAACTTGTCTCCCAGTTCAGGTATTCTTAGGTCTCTTACCCTAACCTTAACTAGCTTGCTCCTTTCAGAAGTTTGCGTTACTACGACGGTATCTACTATTCCACTCTCGCCATATCTCAATTGAACACTCGTATCCCTCTTTGACAAAAGTCCAGGACTGATGACCCTTTCTTCTCCAATAAACCTTGGAGGGCTCTCCCTACCAACTAACACATCTCCGCCCTGAACCTCCGCTTCAACCTCCACAATTCCATCAGGTCCTAATTTTTCGTAATATTGGTCACCTTTATGGTCGTAGAGCTTCGGGGAAGGAACGGTTATCCTATCAGTCAGTCCTCCTGGATAATCATTTTCTGTCGCTGTGTAGACCCTAAAGAAATGGGCTCTGCCTAATCCCATATCTATGCTAGTTTTGTTAAATATTATGGAATCTTCTATATTGTATCCAGAAAAAGACATGAGTGCAACAACAAAGTTTTGACCTGCAGGCCTCGCATTATATCCCATTTCTTCTAGTGGTCTTGTCTGTACTATTGGTTTTTGTGTGTAATGAAGAATGTACGCATGGCTATCCATCCTTAATTCATGATTCAAAGCATAAATACCTAAAGCCTGCTTTGCCATAGCAGACTGATAGGTGTTTCTAGGGCTCTGATTGTGCTCAATATACGGTATTGTTGATGCTGCGACGCCAAAAATTCCAGATACCCAAAGCTCTAGGTGAGTAGTCTCTTTGTTGATGTCACCAATTGTTTCTGCAATATAGGCGTTTTCTTCTTCATCAGGATCAAGGAATTCAATAATGCCCATCCTTACCAAATCCCAAAACCTTATTTCTCCGGAACGTACCTTCTTTATAAGGTCTTTAGTTATCTTTAGTTTTCCATTCTCTACAATCAGAAGTGGTCTCATCAGTCTTCCTTCATCAGTATTTACATATACCTCTTTTACTCCACCTTCTTCTATATAGGATATGCCTACTTCGTAGCTGAGCTGACCTTTTCTCCTCATTTCTCTTAGCTTTCTAACAAAATCCTTTCCATTCTGAACATAACCCACCGGACTTCCATTTAAAAATACCTTTGATCCATTAGACGTGATATTACTTACTCCCTTTTCATTTTCACTTACTTTCTTAATAAGCTCATCCATCGGTATAAGGCCTAGGCCTAGGAGAACCCTCTCCACGGCCCTTTCATCGATACCAACCGAGATGTATGCCATCAGTGCTATGTTTTTGACAAGCCCACAATTAATGCCCTCAGGTGTTTCAAATGGACATAGCCTTCCCCAATGAGTTCCATGCAAATCCCTTGCCTCAAAATGCGTCTGCCCTCTGCTAAGTGGAGATATTACCCTTCTCAAGTGACTTAGAAGGCTAATCCAGTTTGTCCTATCTAAAGCTTGGCTTACACCAGTCCTATTTTGTGTCCAGTTGCCAGTAGCTAAAGCAGATCTCACTCTTTCAGTTATTATGTCAGGCCTTACCAAAAACCTGAGCCTTAGCTTCCTACGCTGGCTTATGTACTCTTCTAGCTGACTTGATATTGAGTTGGAAAGTTGTTGGAAGGCGTCTCTAAATATTTCCGCTATTAAGTCACCTGCTAACCTTAACCTTTTATTCGAATAATGATCTTTATCATCTTCACCCCTCTTTTCTAAGTATAGTTGGAGAACCCTATTCGCCATCTCTCCGAGGAAATACGCCTTCCTTTTTCTGTCCTCTGGTCTATTTCCTAGATGTGGTAAAAATTGGGAGTCAATAAACTCTTCTGCCCTGGCAATCCTAATCTCTCTTGGTTGACCTGGAGCAAGCCTGTTTCCTATGTATTCTAAAGCATCGTCAATAGACCTTATTGTAAACGCCACCTTTTCGAAACTTGGAAGCAATTCTCTCTGTATATCTGGGTCAAAAGATACAGCACTTGCTATTTCTGAGTCTTTCTCTAAGCCTAAGGCCTTCATCATAACAACAAATGGAATCCTGTAACTCAACCTGCTCATACTTATCTCTAACGTGCCGTCATTCATCCTATCGACGATGACCTGCCTCCTTAGCCCCAAAACTGTAGAAACAACCTTTGCAGTGTGTGTTATCTTTGCAGTATTAGCCGTAGAAAGTCCTACTATAATCCTATTGACAGCCAAGTCTTCTTGTGCAACTACAACCCTTTCACTTCCATTAATTATGAAATAACCGCCTGGATCGCTCGGATCTTCGCCAACGTTAATCAATTCATCACCGTTCAGCCTTGATATTGGGTCTATATTAGACTTTACCATTACAGGAAAATCGGCTATTTTCAACTCATCTCTTTCCGTTTCCATACCATTTTCTACTAGTGCCATCTCTAGGTATAGTGGAGCTGAGTACGTGAGATTCCTTATCCTAGCCTCGCTTGGGGTTATTCTTCGTAGGTGTCCATCAGCCTCTTTTACTTGTGGATATCCTACCCTTACCTTTCCCAGCACAACTTTAACTTTAGTTTCATTATCCTGTTCAGCTACTTGTTTCCTGCTCATCCTAAAAGCCGGCTTTATTTCACCATATGAATCTACTATTTTTTGTATCCTCTCGCTAACGAAAGAATTAAAAGAATCTAGGTGTTGCCTAGAGAGCCCATTTTCATGTATATATTGCCTAAACAGGATCCAAAGGTCATCGTTTGTGATGCGTGAATCACTTCTATGCAAACCATAACACCTACTCAATAAGAAACTACTACTCTATAGACTTTATATTTGCCTGCTGTTGGTGAATCCCTTTCTATTTCAATGATATCTCCTGGCTTCCCATTTAGGATCCTAACTATAGGGTCGTTTATGCTAATTCGTGGCAATTGCCAAGGTTTTATTGACAAAGACTTTAATACTTTAACGCCTTCCTCTAATGATAACAACCTGTGCTTCGGTACCAAGTAATGCTCCATTAACCTACTATCTACATGTGACCTTGAACTCAAGACTATATCCCCTCACTCCTGCAAAAGTTTAGGTTTTCTTCCAGGGTTATTAATATTAACATCCAGTATCGATGGAGCCCACTTCCCCATATTTGTGGCGGGCCCGCCGGGATTTGAACCCGGGACTTCCGCCTACGGCAGGCTAGGCTGCCCGCTGTCTACGGGTTAAAAGCCCGCCGCTCTATCCTGGCTGAGCTACGGGCCCTCCCCCCCAATGGTTAGAACCCATTGGGGGATATAAATCTATTCTATTGGCTTATTCTAAGTATGAACTACAGATATTCAATATGGAGATCATAAAAAACACATTTGTATTTATAATATCACAATAACTATCGATATATACTAGGATTAAGCCCATAGATGAGATAGGAATGAAAAGGCTAGAAGAAGGAAAAACTGGTAGCATAGAAAGCGAGGTGTTAGAAAAGATAAGGCCAACCGAGCTTCAAATAAGAGTACTTGGCCTTTTCATAAAAACAATAAAAGATAAAATTAATGAATGTATGCGCACGAGGGGAATTGATGTCATAGTAGAAGAAGAAGGTAGCTATGCAAAGGGTACACTGCTGAGGGATAAGTGGGAAGTGGATCTGTTTGTCCTATTCAAGGATACAAGTGATGAATGGATAAACCTTCACTCTAAAGATCTCCTCACGGAATGCTTCAAAAACCTACCATATTTAATAAAATATAGTCAACATCCTTACATAACAGTCTCTTTTATGGGACTCGAGGCCGATATAGTACCAGCGCTATATATAGAAAAGCCAAGAAAGAAAGGGCTAGGGGTTGAGAGGACACCTTTTCACACAAAATACATAAACTATAAGCTAGAAGAATATCAGAAAGATGAAGTTAGGCTTTTAAAGTCATTTCTTAAAGGGATAGGGGTTTATGGAGCTGAAAGCCATATAGCAGGTTTCTCAGGGTACCTTTCGGAGTTACTCATTTTATACTATGGTAACTTTATCAATACCGTCTATAACATATCTAGGTGGAGGAAGGGTATAGTTATTGATATAGAAGGTAATGGAGACTATAAAGAGCTAAAGAGGAAGTACAAGGATTCAACCATAATTGTTGTGGATCCTGTGGACCCTAGAAGAAATGTGGCGGCATCGATCAGCGAAAAAAGTTATTATTACGCGGTGCTCGCATCTAAGCTTTATATGAGGAAACCTAGCAAGTATTTTTTTCATATATATAGTACAAACAAAAAAGTTTCACTAGAATTACCATCTATAGTCGTCAGGTGCAAGGGTAGGTATTTTGACAGACCTCCTCAAGACATCAGAGGTAGATTGAAAAGGATAACCGAAAGTATTGAATCTTACCTAAAACAATACAACTACAACCTTCTCAAGAGTAGCTTTTACTTTGATGATCTAGAGAATATATATTTGGGCTTTCTCTTCGAAGATATAAATAAATCAAAGACTGAGATTATGTCAGGTCCAAAGATAGAAAAATGTGATGCAGATAGCGCTGCCAATTTTATCAAAAAAAGATTAAAAGAAAATGGGTTCGTATTCATAAATGGTGACTCTCTTAAAGGGATTAGCCCAAGAAAAAAGGATAATGCAGTAAGCCTAATAAATAAATTTGTTAAAGAACAAAAGGGTTTATTGCCGAAAGAGACTGAGGAATGTAATGTAGCTCTGGTAATTGATCCAAAGAATGTTGCATTTAGAGAGGATGCGAAAAAATGGATAGTAGATTCTCTATACTCAATGCCTGCATGGATTATAGATATATAGAAGATCCGATTGTTATTGATAGGGTATTATATTATCCGAACAAACCTATATCAGTTAAAAGCAAGAGAGTAGAAGAAGCCGAGAGGATAGGCATAAAATATTTGTGCAATTTTGGACCTCAGAAAATCTATGGAAATAAATACAAAGCTATCAATATTTTAGGAAAGGGCCACTCAAGCATTGTTTCTCTTGTTTTTGTAAAAGGGTTAGGCATAAAAGTTGCCAAAATCAGGAGAATAGACAGCAAAAGAAAGACATTATCAAATGAAGCAAGAATGCTAATGCAATCTTCTAAGGTTGGAGTTTCTCCTAAAGTATATTATTATTCCAAGGATTTCATAATTATGGACTACGTTGGCACCATAAGCCTAGGCTATATAATTAGGAACCTGAAAGAGAATGAAAGAAAAAGGTTTTTACTTTCAGCGATAAACTCTGCTAGGCTTTTAGACAACATAGGCATATTGCACTCTGAACTCAACAGGCCTTGGAACAATGTTTTCTTCCCCAGCTATCCATCGGAATTTCCATCTATGATTATAGACCTAGAATCCTCGTCCTTAGGGTGTGGAAATGTTAACAAGATAGTTGGGGGAATACTTTCCAAGTTCAGGGTCAATAAAGGAAAAAGGAACCTCTACAAGCTACTGAAGGAATATAAAAAGACAGGATGTGAGGTCAACATATTTTCATATATAATTGATGAGCTAAACCTACTTTTCAAGGATACTCCCTGAATCAATGCCAGGAGCAGCCACATTACTAACATTATTAACTATACTTACTTTGCTTAGTTCAACAAGCCTATATCCTTTCTCTGAGTACATCTTTTTGTACATAGAAAATCTCATAAATCTAATCTTCTTTGGAGTAAGGCTAAGCTTTGCTCCACATACCGGACAAGTAAACCCATCATAGCCACTCAGGGACTTTTTAGGTATTGGTGGTCCATTAAATTTGTTTTTATCCTTCTTATCTCCTATAACATACTTATATAATATGGTACCACAATTGCTACAAACAATAATTATCTTACCTTCATTAACAAATTCCTCCAATAACCCCACCCTGTACGCCTAATAATACTTAGATAGATTAATTTATTAGGTATGATGAATATAATTTGCCATATAACTAAGCAATATACTTGTAGCTTAATGTATAACTTAATTG
>WAJZ01000046.1 GCA_015523575.1 Candidatus Hestiella acidicharens
ACCTTCCAGCCTCCCACCTTCATTAGCTGGCTTTCGGGGGGAACGGAAACTCCCCACATCTTCGGACGGCTTTCGGGCTTATGAAACCCCACATCTTCAGAGCCACCCTATAATCATGATTATCTGTGGAAAGTATTTAAATATTTCGTTTGTTGCTATCTATGAAACAGCCCCTCTACAATTCCATAGTTTGGATGGACTCTAGGGGGTATCAAGTTGCAAAAAAGGCTAAGCTGAAAATTGACCTCCCGGAGGAGCTAACTAAGTTGTTGCTGTATCCGCATGCCTCATCCGTGTTCATAAAGTGGATTATAGATAATATGAAGGGGGTTAGAGAAAAAATTAAGGAAGGCAAAGCGTTCTTTGGAAACCCCAATTCTTACTTGATATGGAGGTTGACTGGAGGTAAGGTTCACGCAACGGACCCCTCTAATGCATCTTCAACAGGCCTCTTTGATCCCTATTCGTTGACTTGGTGGGACCAAGTGGCTGAGATGCTTTCCATACCCACGTCAATACTTCCTGAAGTAAAGGAAAACGTTGACGATTATGGTTTAGTAGAAACTGGCCCTAGCGAAATAAAGGGTGTAAGGATAATCGCCAGCATAGCCGACCAGCAATCGTCGTTGCTAGGGCAGCTATGCACAAGGAAGGGAGAGGCCAAGGTTACAAACGGTTCTGGCAGCTTTGTAGACGTTAATACAGGCGGATCAATGGTGATTTCTAGCCACGGCTTGATACCAATGGTTTCTTGGAAGATAGGCAATAGGGTTAACTACATGTTAGAGGGTTATATAGCCTTCAGCGGCGAGCTAATGCTCTGGCTAAAGGAAGTTGGGATAATAGAAGACGTAGAAAGGATTGATGACATGGCCACGTCAGTAAAAGACAATAATGGAGTCTACGTGGTCCCTGCGTTTACCGGGCTGCCTGCCCCTTATAATGATCCGAGCGCTACGGGCCTAATAATAGGCCTCACCAGGGGGGTAAAAAGGGAGCACATAGTAAGGGCAGCGCTTGAGTCCATAGCAATGATGGTCTCTGAAATAATAGAGGATGTAAGGCTAGACGCTGGCATTGACGTAGAGGTTATAAGGGCTGATGGCAACCTCTCAAGGAGCGATTTCCTCCTAGAGAAGATAGCGAACTTTAGTGGAAAGGTCGTTGAGAGGTCCAATAATTTAGAAGGCACCGGCCTTGGGGCAGCACTCCTTGCGCTCATAGGGCTTGGAAAGGCTTCTATTGATGAAATTAGAGAAATGAAATCCGTTGAGAAGGCTTTTGTCCCAAATTCGACTGAAGGGAAGGAAAAGCTCAGCAAGTGGAGGGTAGCAGTTGAGAAGAGTAGGGGCTGGAAATGAAGGGAATCTGGGAGAGCATAGGAGGTAAAAAGAGGGAGTATAACATCGAAAAGGCACTTGATGAGATAGAAGCTATTGTAGGAAGTAACGCCGTAATCAAGGATAGGGGTCTCTTGAGGGAGAAATCGGTAGACTTCACTCCAATTTTCTACTACAAGAAGGTTAAGGGCTACGAGGTCCCAACTGCCGAGGCCTTAATAATTCCAAAGGACGCAAAGGAACTCTCTAATATTGTGAAGGTAGCAAACAAGTATGGAATACCAATAATACCTTTAGGCGGGGGTTCAGGCGTAGTCGGCGGGCTTATACCAATAAGCGGTGGTATACTAGTAAGCATGGAGAACTTCAAAGAAATTAAAATAGATGAAGAAAACATGGTGGTTGTTGCTGGTGCGGGGGTTACTGGAAGGAGCCTTGAAGAGGTTCTTAATAAGAAAGGATATACAGTAGGCCACTATCCACAGTCGCTTAATGAATCTACAGTAGGAGGATGGATAGCTACAAAGTCAATAGGGCAGTACTCAACGAAGTACGGCGGTATAGAAGATATGGTATTAGGCGTAGAGGTAGTAATGCCAAATGGGGAAATAATTAAAACAAAGGCCTCGCCACGCAGTTCTAATGGGCCTAGCATGAAAGACCTTTTCATAGGGTCTGAGGGAACCCTCGGATTGATAACATCAGCGAGCCTGAAAATGAGGGTTTTACCGGAGCATAGGCAAATGCTTTCATATTCCTTCAAAGGATTTAATGAAGCAGTTAAGGCAGCAAAGAAGATGATGTTGCAAGGGCTAAACCCAGATGTAGTAAGGGTCTATGATAAGGATGATGCATTTTTGTGGTTCGAGGGTGATGCAAACGAACCACTCATGATAGTTATACTTGAAGAGTATAGAGAAGAGATGCTAAACCTAAAGGCAAGGCTAGTAGATGAAATTGTTAAGGAGTTTGGAGGGAGCTATGTCGGTGAAAAGTATGCTTCACTTTGGCTTAAGGACAGGTTTGAGGCTAAGAAAAAGGCTGAGGACTACATGCAAATGGGATTTCTTTTAGATACAATAGAGGTTTCCTCCTTCTGGAGCAGCCTTTATGATGTCTACTCTAGCATAAAAAATGGCCTGCTGTCAATAAAGGATGGCGTTGTGCTCAACGCCTCCGCCCACGCCGATCACTTCTCATTAAATGGCGCTTGCCTTTACTTTACTGTAGGAGGTGCGCCTGAAAAAGGGCCGGAAGCCTTCTATGAAGCTATATGGAGCAAAGCTATGGAGGCCTGCCTCTCTTTTGGGTGTTCAATAAGCGACCACCACGGAATAGGTATATTAAGGAGGCCTTGGATAAGGGAAGAGCTAGGCTCCTCATATGCACTGCTTAAGAAACTTAAGGAGGCCTTGGATAATAGAGATATAATGAACCCAGGCAAGCTTGTATAAAAATTGAGCGATAAAAGTAGGTGGGGTTTGTGTCGATTGAGCCGCAAGAGAAGGTCGACGTTGCTATAATAGGTGCTGGCGTTGTAGGCCTTTTCATTGCAAGGGAGCTCTCTAGGTATGAGCTGAAGATAATGGTTATTGAAAAGGAGCCGGATGCGGGCTGGGGCGCCACTAAGGGAAACGCTGGCATAATCCACGCCTTCCAGCTCCCCTTTAACTCGTTGAAGGGCAGGCTTTGCCTTGAAGGTAACAAAATGTATGATGAAATTTCAAAGGAGCTCGAGGTTCCTTTCAAA
>WAJZ01000047.1 GCA_015523575.1 Candidatus Hestiella acidicharens
GAAGTTTATAAGAAGCTTGTAATATCTTAGAAAATAATTAAAGTGGAAAATATCATTAAAATTTCCCATAGGCTGAAGAAAGCCTTGGAATATGTAAACAACTACAAAATTTTCTCAAGTTGTAGAATTATAATTAAATGAGAACAAGCAAGCCAGTTTGAGAGAAGTCTTTCCAAACGGCCAATTTAGAACCTTCTACAATTAGGTAAGTTTTATGCTTCTGTGAGCTGTCTATCCTTATACAGAGAGTTCCACAGTCAAATTTGTAGACTGTATAAGGTTTCTCTATATGAAGGTGGTCAGAGAAGACAAACCTTGACCTAACCTCACGGATCGCCGTGCCCACAACTTGGTCCACGCCTTTGACCCATCAATTCTATGAAAGATCTGCTTGTCGTGGTGCAGATCCGAATATTATTAGTATCTTCATTGGATGCCACCTGTTAAAGTATTTCAGGATAACGTTTATCGTATAGTTCTCTCAATTTTTCTATTGATCCTCCAAAATAATGTCTTAATGTCACCTCTACTTGTGCAAGGCTTGTTTGTCCTGTTAAGACAGCCACTATCTCTCCTAGAATTTTATTCTCAAGGATCATCCATGATATGAAAAAACTTCTAAGTTTGTATAATTCAAATTTTACCCCTGTTCTTTCCATTGCTAGCTTTATTTCAGCCCTTATGTCGTCTTCATTTCTAGGTATGAACTCCTCCTCCCAACTCTCAGTTACGGTATCCCTAGACAGGTCCTCTATACCCTTTTCTCTTAGTCTAGCCCGTCTCTTAAGCCATACCTTAAACTCTTCTAGGTCCTGTTTAGTTACTGTATATCTAGTTGTCTCTGTAAATATTTCAGCTGCTAACCTGTTTTTGACAAATTCTGCCAAGATTGGCTTAAGTGTCAGGTCCGCTACCACTGTAGTCAATATTTTTACAAAGGTGTTGGGATCAACTTTAACTGCAGTAACTCCCTCTACAGGTTCTGCATATTCGTCTGGGGTCAGCATTTCGATCATTCTTCTTAAGAGGTCATTTGTAATTCTCCTCTTTCTGTTTTTGATTTTATTAGCCTGGTAAGATCTTATCCTCAAATCCCTAGGGCCCACCTTCTTAACGTTCCACAAGTAATCAAATATCCTGTATCTAACATCGTCTGGAATGCTATCTAGGTTGTTGATGTATCTAGCATCTACCAATAATAGAGCCTAGTTAGAATTTTGATATGCCAAGGCGAATTCATATGTGATATACCAGACTGAAAATGGTGATATGCCAATCCCCTAGCACTAATAATTTTCTATATCGGAAAAGGTATTTCAGAATTTTAGTGGGGCCGCGGGGATTTGAACCCCGGACCACGAGGGCCCAAGCCTCGCATCCTACCAAGCTAGACGACGGCCCCGATAGCAGGCGCCGGGGGTGGGATTTGAACCCACGCGTCCACGTGGGACAACGGGTCTCGAGCCCGTCGCCTTAGACCGCTCGGCCACCCCGGCCCCATTAGTACTGTTTGCTTGCGCCATTAATTTGGTTTACCACAATCCTTTTTTGCAAAAAAGATATTTAAATGCTACACTTGTTTTTATGATCATGCACAAAGAATTTTCTATAATCATGTATTTTTATATAATAAAAAAGGGTAAAGGCTTATATAGCGCTACCTTAGTTAATAAGGCACTGAGTACAAACTGGGGTGTACAAACGGTGTCATCCATCAGTCTATTCTCATATGCAATTATAGTTGGCATAATGCTAGGCCTCTATTATGCATTGATGGGTTTGGGACTAAACATAGTATTTGGAGTTGTAAGAATGATAAACGTAGCACATGGCGATTTAATAATGCTTGGATCTTATCTAGCATATTATTTGCTTGTATATTTCGGAGTAAAAGACGAAATAAGCCTTATAATATCGTTTCCCCTATTCTTTCTGTTGGGCATAGCTATATATTTTGCGTTTGTGCCAAAGCTGCAGTCAACTAATGATCCAGAGATGAACTCTTTTGTGTTGTTCTTCGGATTATCATTAGCTATTGAGGCAATATCATTCATAGTTTTTGGAAGCTTTTACCATGCATTACCTTCTTCTGCGCTTTGGGGGGGAAGCTTCTCCTTGTTTGGTTTTGGTACACCTCATACATATATTGCATTGGCAATAATATCAAGCATAATATTATTTATAACCTATATATACTTAAACAAGACAAGGTTGGGTAAATCAGTTAGAGCGTTAATTCAAAATAGAGACCAAGCTGTGTCTTTTGGAATAAACCCTACGCTTACCGCACTTGTTGCGTTTGCATTCGGATTCGGCGTGGCAGGGATTGCCGGTACCATTGGTCCTTACGTTTTCGGTTCAATATATCCTAGCATGGGTGATTTTATAACTGTAATAGCGTTCACAATAGTCGTAATAGGCGCTTTGGGAAACCCACTAAGTACAATTATAGGTGGATTGGTTTTCGGTATATTTTACCAATTTTTAGAGGTTTATTTACCTGGATTAAGCCTAGCAATTACATTTTTCATCCTCTTGGCAATAATAGTCGTAAGGCCTGGTGGTATCCTAGGGGGTGCACAGCGTGAAGTTTAATCAAAATTACTTAATTTCATTGGGTCTTTCAGCTTTTCTATTAGCCCTTATGTTTCTTGGGCCAATGGTATATATAAACAAGGCATTTTTCTTTGACCTTATAATATTTGTGATATTGGCTATAGGCTTAAACATAATTTACGGGCTAACGGGTTACCTTCCCTTTGGCTATATAGTATTCTTTGGATTTGGTGCATATGGTGTTTATATAGGTATGAGGATTGGCCTAAGACCGGCTGAAGCGTTCCTCTTTGATTACCTAATAACGTTTATCTTAGCTGTGGTGTTACTACCCTTATTTAGGCTCAGGTCACACTATTTTGCAATAGCCACCCTTGCAGCATTTGAAGGTATGTTTTACCTAGTTGGCTCTCCTACCATGTCTAAATATACGAGTGGGGCACTAGGAGCCTCTCTCGTTCCCATCTATAATCCCTCTTTAACATATATTTTGGCTGCAGTGTTCCTAGTTTTTGCGATGTTTTTGCTTGCATGGATAAAGTCAAGTCCTTACGGGTTGTCTTTAAGAGCAATAAAAGATAGTGTGGTGTCTGCAGAGCTTGATGGAATCAATGTTCCCACAGCAAGAGGTATAGCTTGGATTATTAGTGCAATGATAGCAGGTATAGCTGGATCTCTTTATGGTTGGTATTCATCTTTCTTTTATCCGGAAACAGTATTTAATCTGACCCTAGGAATCTACATAATAGCCTTTGTACTCTTTGGAGGTGCTGGAACTTTAATAGGACCAGTAATTGGAACCCTAATACTCTATAGCGTATACCAATACTTTAGTATTTCATATTCCTTTTACTTAGAGCTGTTCTTTGGTATCCTGCTAATACTTATAGTTTTGTTCATGCCAGAAGGTATTATTGGGATTTTAAGTAGACGCCTCAAGAAATCTCTATAGGTTACGTTCTTATGTAATTTGGAAGAAGGTTTTTCTTATTTCATCATTGTTGTACATTTCGTTTGTTTTTCCCTCTAACTTTATTTTTCCAGAATCCATAACTAAAACATAGTCTGAAATTGTAATAAATGAAGGGTTTTGTTCTGCTATTAGCATAGTGATTTGCATGTCTTTAAGCATGGAAGTATATTTTATGATCCTAGAGACTAATAGAGGTGAAAGGCCTGTCGAGGGTTCATCAAGTATTAATAGCTTTGGCTTTGATAAAATAGCCATAGCCATAGAAAGTATTTTTCTTTGGCCCCCGGAAAGGGCTTGAGCTTTAAAGTTTAGAAACTGAGTTAGCTCTGGAAAAATTTTCAATATGTTTTTAAGTTCAGCTTTAAAATCTGAGCCTTTGTTTTTGCTGTTGGCTATTTCTAAGTTCTCTTTTACGGTTAAGTCTGGAAATATTGCATACTCGGTAATCATTGTTATCCCACTTTTTGCCTTTTGATACGCGTTAAGGTTAGTAATATCCTTTCCTTCCAATAATATTTTTCCACTAAACGGCCTCAAGAACCCCGCTACTGTCTTCAGTAAAGTTGTTTTCCCTGCACCATTAAGCCCTAGAATTAATACTACTTCATTCTTCTTTATTTCAAAGCTGACATCATTTATTATCTTTAAGCTACCATATCCGGATGACAGATTTTCAACTTTTAGCATATGACTCACCCAAGTAAATTTTAATAACTTCTTCATTGTTTACCGCTTCGCTATATGTCCCTTCGAAAATTTTCCTACCCTCATTCATTACGGTAACAAAATCTGAAACTTCTTTAACCATTTTCATCAGATGGCCAATATAGAGTACTCCGTAGCCTTCCTTTCCTAGGCCTCTTATTTTTCTTGCAAGTTCTTCTTGCTCAGCTACACCTAATCCTGCTCCTATCTCATCTATCAATAGATATTTGGGCCTCGTTGCAAGTGCCCTTGCAAAGTCGAGTAGTTTTTGTTGTTCCGAGTTTAACTCTTTTGCAAGCTTGTCGGCTAGTGGATAAATACCAACAAACTTTAGGCTTTCAATTGCGTTAGATAAAGCTTCCTCACCTTTTAATCCGGCTCCATAATAGGAGCTAACTAGCACGTTCTCTAGAACTGTGAGGTTATAATATGGCTTAGGGATTTGATAGGTTCTGGCTAATCCTAGTCTAGTTCTTCTATGTGTGGGGAGCTTTGAGAGGTTGCGTCCATCCATTACCACTTTCCCTGCATCGGGTTTGAGGACTCCAGTAACGAGGTTAACCATTGTGGTCTTCCCTGCACCGTTGGGGCCTATTAGAGCCCTAACCTCTCCTCTTTCTATATTTATACTAAAATTATCTACAGCTTTTAGCTTTCCAAAAGATTTTGATAGCGAGATTGCCTCTAGCATATAACTAACCCTCCTAGGTTCCTAGATTAATACGGCCCTAACTGATTAGTTAGTCTTTAAGAATTTATAAGCTTTACATTAGGTATTCATTATTATTCTTATTGAAAAATAGGGAACAGTTTTCACGGGGAAGTTAAAGCTTTAATGAGCAGTTTCTGGGTTAACAAGTCCTAACCAAAGCTATTTCATGATCTTTTTTTGTTAATGGCTCTCTGGTTATGTGAAAAAGGGATTATAGTGTATATATAAAAAGAATAAAATTAAGCTTTATTAACTCTTGTATTAATATAAAGATACACAGATATATGTAAGGTAGGGTGTTATTAATATGGGTAAAAGGAAGAGCAGGTCCTTATCTAGAGGTGAACTTGGGGCAATAATAGGCCTCGTAATAGCAATAATAATACTCTCCTCCTTCCTAGGAATTGCTGCAATGAGGAAGGCCCCCTCAGCCACTTCTACAGTAACCAA
>WAJZ01000048.1 GCA_015523575.1 Candidatus Hestiella acidicharens
GGGTTTCCTTAGAGGCTATGGCAAGGCTGTTTGACCTTGATTTTATACCTATAGGCAAAGAGTTCTTCGATTTTGTTATAAAGAGGAATAGGGCGGAAAACCCAATAATAAAAAGGTTTATCGAAACCTTATCTAAGAGAGAATTTGGCGAAGAATTAAGGAAAACGCTACCTGGGTATGAAACTACGGAGGACTCAGGAAAAATCATTTATCCATAAAAATGCGGGGGGTGGGGTTTGAACCCACGCAGGCCTACGCCAACGGGTCTTAGGCCCGTCCCCTTTGGCCAGGCTCGGGCACCCCCGCGCAATTATTAATTGTATTATATTTGCCCTTAAAGATTTTTATCCTATCTGCATTTCATATTTCTTATGTCAGCGACTTCTTGCAACACTTTATAAATAAAGCTAGTGTACTGTATACATTCATCTTTTAAAGAAGGTAAGTTACATCCACAATCACCACAAGCATACCCTATCTCATAATAATATCCGCTTTTGACAAGCTTGTTACAAAAACCTTGACATCCATTTTCTGATATAATAACCCCATCAACTGAGTGTAACCTAAGTATCATACCAAAGCAAATACCTTGAGAACATCTATTTACTAGGATCCTCGATTCTTTTTTCATTGCTCAACATCTATGCCCATCTCTTTGAGCTCAGATAAATAGATTTGCCTGAATTTAGAATTCATCAGCTTTATTTTTTCTAGGGCTTCTTTAAGTTTTTTAATAGGGTCAATTCCTTCTTCTAGGTCTATATAAAGGAAGACCTTGTTTTCTAGTGGATGAGGGACTTCGTAATATGCTATATTAACTCCATCAAGGCCTAAAAGAGTACTAGCTAGGAGGTTCCCTAGGGTGTGATCTTCGCCCAAAACTTCTATTTTATAGGTTCCTTGTTCGGTTTTCATTATTTTTATATCTTTGCCCATCTAAACCACCTTATTCAACATCTCACATGTCTCTTTCCAGCTATGTGTAGTGTAGAGTTTATTCCTTTTATTTTTCACTAAAACGTTTAGTGACGTGGCAACACCTATAAGGTGTAAAACATCGGTCTTTTTTAAGGTTAAGACACACAATAATGATTTTCTTGCTGCACTGCTTAGCTCAACATCTTTAAGCAATTTTATTGCGTCATTAATATCGTTTATCGTTTTCTCTAGAATTTCCTTGCTGGCATTGGTCACAATTTTTTCGTTGTCTATATACGCCTCATAACCCTTTTTGGTTAATATGAACGTAAGAACCTCATAGTTATTCCATTTGCTATGTTCTAACAGGTTGCTTAGCTTAAATTCATTATATATAGTTCTCTTGCGTGGGGGTTTATATGATTTAAGGAACTCCTTTATCTTAGCCCTTATGTTGTTTACTTTCCTATTCGGGTTAATAAAAGATATTGTCAAGGAACTCCCCTCTACCCTGATCATTGCCTCTTCTGAAGATATGACCTTATTAATGTTTTCCACAAGTTCCTCTACATTGTAGTTATCCTTTAGATTTATCCTTATTACCTTCCTCATATAGGCCCCCTATGACATTATCAAAGTCTTTTTAAGCTCTAGTACTATTTTCCTTGATGCAATGCTTGAGATCTTCCTTTTTTCTATATTTCCACACCTAGGGCATCTCATTTTGTTGCTATCAATAACTTGCATAATTTCTCCACACTTTGAACACGAAGAATAGATGACGCCAAGATGTGGGCCCTTTAATGAAAGATTGTAGGGACACGTAGAGTTCAATACCTTTGCTAGTATTATGTCCCCCGGTTTTATAATATCGCCAAGCTCGTTTACCTTATCTATAATGCCTTGACCATTTAATATAGCTCCGGATAGAGGGCTTAAGAACTCAACCTCGACCCTGAGCCTAGGGAGGAGTGATACCAAACCATATATATTTACAAATGCTATGGTTTCCCTTATAGAGGAAACCATTCCTACAACTACGTTTCCTTTCTTTGGCAGCTTTATCTCATTTTTAGGTTTTACACTAATTATTTTGTTATCTAGGTCTGCCGATACCTTGCCTAGTAGACTAGACCTTATGAAACCATTATCGTCAATATATGCACCTTTCCCTTCAATAAACTCCTCTTCTTGAGCCATGACCTGTCCAGGCACAACTATTTCATCTTTCAAATAATACGACATCTACTTTCACCTTTTTCATCCTACTCCTATGATGTGGCATCGACGCTGGTATAGGGAACTCTCTCGTGGCTATTAGCTTCAATTTGTATCCCCACTTAGAAGATAGTTTTGTGTGGTAGCTTATATTTCCAGTTTTCAGTATGGAATAAATCCTCTTTGGTAATCTAGAAAAAGAAAATTCTAGAAACTCTCTATCTGCCCCCCTGTTCCAAACGCCAAAGGGAGGGTTCATAAATACAATATCAATACTTCTTTCTCTGACCAATCCCGCTCCATTTTTTATATGCGCATTAAGGAAGAGTAACCTATCCTTTAGGCCAAGCTTTAATGCACTTCTAAGGCATTCTGATGAAAACCTATTATCGATATCTATAGCTATTGATTTTGTGGCACCCATGATTAGTGAGGCTATTGCAATCCTGCACGTACCAGCACCTAGATCCATAGTCGTGGAATCGTTTAGAACACCTGAGAGGTAAGAATGCTCTACCATCTCTAAAACCAGTTCAGAGGGTGTCGTGTATTGCTCTAGAGACTTTATAGGATTTTTAATCTTGGGTATTTCTTTTTCAAGCAATATTTTTAGTCCTACACCTTTGGTCATCATCTTACCACGGAAAGCGGTATCTTTTTATGTTCCCGCTCAGTACCATATAGGCTTCACCAGGGGTTAATACAGGCTTTTCAAAACTGTCAATATCATCAATAGCAATCCTTGGGCAGCTGGTGACTACAAAGGCTTCAAACCATTCATTATCTATGGATCTCAACGCATACTCATTAAGGTTCTCTGAAGAAAGTACTATATATTCCCTACCTTTCAGCATCTTTATAATAGATCTTTCTAGGTTTGGTCTAAATTGACCCGTCTTCAAACCAATTATTATTCCCCAGTGCCTTGCATCCATTGCTTGAGACATTCTATAGTACCTTTTCTTGAGATATTTCTCTCCTAATGGAGTAAAGTCTTTGGATCTATTTTCGTAAGGGTCAATCTGTATAATAGGCTTTAGTGTCGCTAGGTATAGCCCTAAAGGGTGGAATTGCCCGCCACCAATAAAGAGGTATCCATCTGCCTCCTTTGATAGCACTGGTAAAAAGTCGCACCCTAATATCTGTCCCGGCTCATAATAAGGACTTAACCCTTTAGACCTTATAGCCTCAAAGCCTCTTTTATTCATTTCGTTAACTAGAAAATCATATAGGTGAGTATGTTGTGCTGTTAATGCTATCGATAATTTTTTTATATTATAGCCTTTGAGAATCATAGAAGCTTCTTCAATAAGCTCGTCGCTAGGCCTTAGTTTACTTAAAGCCTTGACATATATTATCTTTGGTTCTCTGGGCTCTGCTGATGGAGATAAATACTTGGGATATGGGGTATGTCCTATATGGATGATTATGTCCGGCTTTAGGATAGAGAAGATCTGGTTGTATTGCAGGTCGCAAGCACCGTAGGTACTTTCCATGCTAATAATCGGGTTGATGCCAAGATTTTCTATAAAGCATTTGTATATATTTATTGAGAATTGCTTCATGCCGTCTGGTAGCTCAATTAAAGCCTTTTTACCCCTGATGTTAACGTTTGGAAAAACTAATGTGTAGGGGATACCACAATCAAGCGTTGGCATTACCTTATCTCCTACTAGTATCTGCGCTCAGAAACTATAATTCTGGTTTTTACTGGGAACTTGGCAGCACCCCTTCTTAAGGCTTCTTTCAATTTTTCTATATCGGCCTTCCTGCCCCATACCTCTATTAGTTTATCTCCAGCTTTTACTATGGTTGCTACTCCTATTGGTTTTCCAAATGAAAGCCTCATACCATCCTGCAGCCTATCAGCCCCTGCAAATGCCATCATCTTATTTTCTCTTATTACTTGGTGTGGATACTTTGGGATTCTCATGTAGAAGTTTCCCTCTCCAACCTCTAGGTTTAGGAATTTACCTGTCATTATCCTTGCCGATTCTAGAGCATTCGACCTTATTTGGCCTATTTCTAATGAGATTAGATCCAGCTTTACCTCATATTTCTCCATCATCTCTTTGTTTCCTGTTTCAAATTTCGTTATTTTTGGTTGAGGAACGCCATGGATGTATTCTTTCCTTGTATAGGGCTGGCTTGTTATGTGCGAATAGCACCTTCCTGGCCTCATTGGCATATCCGATCACCTCAAGATCAGTTGTTATCAAACCCTTAAAAACTTAAATCAATTTTAAGAGGGAATTAAAAGATTTTTAATAGCAAAATCTTTTAACTTTTATTTTTAATGTTGACTATAGTATCCTTGCCTCTAGAGAGTAGCTTATGGTGATTTATGGTAAGTTTAAATATCATCTAAGGACTTACTGATCCCTATCATGGATAGCATTTTGGTACTAAGGATACAAGACTTTCATCTACGCTATTTTCCATTAGATCCATAGGACGTTACCCTCATTATGGTTACTTCTATATGATATTTTTCGTTATTTTTGTAACTTTGGTAATTATGCAAAGGCTTTTTCCCTTCCCTCCTCCACCCCATCTTTGTTAGCGGTTCATTAAAGGCTACGCTAATGAATATTGCTTGACCTGCTTTACTGGAAGTTAAGCATAACCTCAAGCCCTTAATGGTAACCTTACTCTCATTAGTGCAAGAAAAGGGAGGTTTATCATTTTTCTTCTTATTAGCTTTTCCCAAGCATTTAAAATTCCCTAGCTGCCAAATTAAATACTCAAATAAGCAGATAATCCATTTAACTTAAATATATACTTTTGCATTCGGATTCTACACTAATGCATGGAGTCCGTAAGGAGTAGTTAAGTTTAAATAAATTTCAGGACTCAAAAAATCTTGAGGTTTTCATGAAATGGTTCTCATAAAGATGAGGAATCCAAATGACCATTATAAAGGCTGAGTATTTCACTATTACTATAAGTAGAATAAGTCAAGTAAGTTTATGTCTTTGCTACAAAAAGACCTCTCTGACTTTTAGGTAACACATATGATTATATAAAGGTGGCATTAAAAAAGCGCCATTAAAGCTTAATAATTATTCTGGTACACCCTAAATAGGTGAAGATGATGAGCCTACCAGAAAATATATATGATTTCCTTTTGAATGAGTTACCAAAGATAGCTTCACAGATTGACAGAGATAATGAAGTTCCAAAATCCTTTCTTGAAAAGATGAAAGAGCTAAAGTTGTTCGGTTTGAATAAATATGGGATAGAAGCAGTCTACCAGGCAATTAGATTATCCTCTAGATCCAGCCCAGCGGTTGGTCATATAATATCTATAGGAAACATAGTATCAATTGGAAGGAAGGAACTTTATGGCGAGGGAAACTTTCTTTTTTCATTGAATGTGACAGAGCCTGGTGGGGGAACTGATATAAAGTCAAATCTAAAAACAGAAGCCGATGAGAGAGAAGATGGAAGTGCCATAATAAATGGAGAGAAAGTCTTTGGAAGTAATGCACAATATGGAGATAAGTTCATAATCCTGGCTAAAGGACCTAAAGGTCCTACACTATACGTCGCCGATAGGCAACCGGGTATAAAGGTAGAACCTATGGATTTGATAAGTTTCAGGGGCTCTGGAATATCGCATGTATATTTAAAGGACGTAAGAGCCATGAGGATAGGCACACCTGGGAAGGGTATAAGAGAAGCCCTGGAGCTAATAAATTATGAGAGGTTTGGTTATGGTCTAATAGCGCTGGGGATATCTGAAGGAGTTCTTATGGAACTTGAGTCCCATGCTTTTAATAAGAAAATCTTTGGCAAAGAATTAGGTGAATTTCAATCGGTGAAGTGGATGATTGCTGAGATAGAGGCAAAAATGGAACTGCTCAATTCCTTTGTAAATGCTACGATAGAAAAAATAAGAGAAAATGGCCACATAGATCCAATTGATGCTGCCATTTCTAAAATAGTTGCAGGTGAGCTAGCACAAAGGGCGACTTGGGTAGGAGTGCAACTCTTAGGTGGCAAGGGTCTTACCTATGGTACTACAATAGAAAGGTTGACAAGGGATGCAAGGTCTTTAGATATAGCTGGAGGTGCAAGAGAAGTAATTTTGGACTTTATTGGTGATTATGCCATAAAGAAATATAAACAATTCTTCTGATCTATTTATCGATAATATGCTTTATAAAGCCATAATAACTATTATTTTATTTTTTAAAAAAAGGA
>WAJZ01000049.1 GCA_015523575.1 Candidatus Hestiella acidicharens
AGCATATTCAATAGCTGTTGAAAGGGTAGTAAAGGCGATGAAGCTAAGGGGATGGATATAGGCTTTTTATAACTTCAATTAATATTTTTATTCCAAATGGGAGAATAATTGGCTATCATAGGGCAAGCTTTAGTTTTTACCGGCCAAATACAAATGCCTAACGAAACAGTTAAACACTTTATAGGCTAATATAATAATTGATGGACAAAAACAGAAATGATAAAAACGTTTGCTAAAGAAAGCGGTTTTAATGACATAGAAATACTTAAGGATATTGGTTCTGGATTGAAGGAAGATAGGAAGGGCTTTCAAAAGTTATTAAAGATGGTCATGAATAGGAGACTTTCAAAAGTTATTATTGCTTCCAAGACAGGCTCACTAGGTTTGAAACCGTTAAGCTATTCTTTAATAGTTATGGAACAGAAATTATTGTAATAAATAAAGAGAGAAGAAAACCCTAAAAGAAGATATTGAATAACAATAAATAATTTCTCATTTTGCAGAGGGAAGTTAATAAAGCTCCAAGGGGAAAAATAGTTAAATGCAAAAGGCGCGGGTTAACTCTCGATAGGCAACTATGCAGGGCAATAAACATATACCTTAAGGTGTGTGGTTTTCCTCCTTTCCCTCCAAGCGCTTTCTACTAGCGGTTGATTAAATGATACGCCTGCGGAAGGCAAAAATGAGGAGGGGGAGCGGGGTTATCATGAAAGGGGAGGAGGGTAATGACACCACGAACCTGATGATTCCCAAGGCTTTGGTAGGCGTAAGGTTATGAATGCCTATAAACACACCAAAGCTGAACCCCTCTACTTAGTTTTGTCATAATATTTCAGATGCAAATCCCAATATCATAACCCTTCACTCAAGAGGAACAATACGCTTCAAGCAACATGATGAAATAAAGTATATGTTGGATAAACACATAACATCAGCCTATCTCATTGGCTTAAAATGAATAAAACGGCACTAAAAGACCTTAAATTTAATTAAATACAGAAACTGCCCCTCGCAGACCCGTTGGTCTCCATAGCATGGCTCGGTGTTGAGCGCCAGTCATCGGGGCATGTTATATTGAGTACTAAGACCTTAAATAATTCATTTAGCTAACAAAAGATCCAAAAGGTTTTAAAGAGTATATTGTAACACAATACGAGAGGAGATGAAATATGGCTGAAAGCAACCTGCAGACCAATACGTTTAGGGTAATAAGCAACTACCTAAATACAAATGTGCTTGTTAAGATGAAGGGTAACAGAAAGGTAAAGGGGGTACTCACCAGCTTTGACCAACATCTAAACTTAATATTAGATAAGGCAGAAGAAGTGGGAGAAAACTCCTCTAAGCCTATTGGACTTGTCCTTCTCAGGGGCGATAATGTAATAGCAATAAGTCCTGTGGGATGATAAGATGACAAAGGGAACAGCTTCCATGGGGCTTAAAGGAAGGGGGAAGACCCACATAGTGTGCAGGAGGTGTGGAAGGAGATCATTTAATGTTGCAAAGGGATATTGCGCGGCTTGTGGCTTCGGTAGGAGCAAGAGAATAAGGAGATACAGCTGGCAAAACAAGAAGGTAAACAGGGTTAGGATAGTTTAGGCGACGTTTAATGAATCCTAATTGGGATAATAACAGGAAGAAGGTCAAGGATTTAATGGAAAAGAAAGGTTTAGATGCGATAATCCTTACAGGCCAAGCCAATATAATATATTCGACCGGGATAAGGGATCCAACGGAGGTTCTCATCCTCTCAAAGAACTGCCCAGACTACCTCCTAACTTCAAGCCTTGATTACTATAGGATGTTGAGCAGAACACCGAAAGACATCATAATAAAGGCATTCCACAGGCAGGGGGAGAAGGGGACAGAGCCACCAATACCTAAGGGTGATATCATCGACGGTGGCATCCAAGAAGCCATTAAAAAGCTGCTATCAGAGTGTGGCGCAAAATATGGCTCTGACCTTGCTTGGAGCCTTTACCCTATAGGGAAATACCTTGTAGAGCTAGGCGTTATTGATATAAGCGATGAATTAGCAAAGGTAAGGGCAAAAAAGGATTCATGGGAGGTGGAACTCATAGAGGAATCCATAGGAGCTTCTGAAAAGGCACTAAGAGAATCCTTGGAAATGCTCGAGGAAAAACCAACAGAGAGGGAAGTAGAGGGAAAATTCTATTCCTCCCTAATGTCACAAGGGGCTTGGGGTGAATCTTTCCCAACAATAGTGGCATTTTATGAGAACACTGCCCTTCCACACTACAACCCTGGTAGCGTAATACTAGAGAGGCCTGGCCCTGTGCTTATAGACTTTGGGGCAAACATGAAAGGGTATATGAGCGATATGACCAGGTCATTATGGTTTGGGCCTGGCGGAAGGGAATACAAAAAGCTGATAGAGACTGTGGAGGAGGCACAATCGCAAGCCATAGACATAATAGAACCTGGAATAGAAGCCTGGGTGCCAGACAACGCTTCTAGAAAGGTATTTGAGAGAGAAGGGATCCTCAGGTATTTTAACCATGGACTTGGCCATGGCGTGGGAGTCGAGATACACGAAAGGCCTTATTTAAGGCCCAACGGAAATGAAGTGCTCGAAAAGGGGATGGTAGTAACAGTAGAACCTGGTATATATTACCCTGGGCTCTATGGTGTTAGGATAGAAGACATGGTATATATAACAGAAAGAAAGGCAAGGATTATCACGAGGTTTTCAAGGATAATATACTAACCTTGCTTTATTACTTCCTAGTAGCATTTATGATTGCCCTAGTGTAGTTGTATTTCTTTATGTTGTGCCATTGGATGAGCATCAAAATCCCTGGAATAAGGTAAACTATCGTAACAATACCAACCACGACCTCTATAATTCCTATTACTAAGGCTGGGTTTTGGGCTTTTTCCGGTAAGTCATGGGAAAGCGGGAGATATACAAATGGAATGCTAAGCAGCGCTAAGGTTAAGTAAACTAGACCATAACCATAAAGCACATTAGATGCGAAAGATTTTAAGAATCCAGGAGTTATCCCGCTTATATTGTAATGATCTGTTTTTGTGATGTTACTAAGCTTTTGCGATACGATGCTATTGGGTATAGTGCTTATTGCATAACCACCTAATATAACTATTATAGAAAGGAATATGGCTATTACTATTGATGCTATAGTATAACCCTTGCTCAAGCCTAGCGTGGTTTTGTCCTCCATAACACCTCTCCAAAAATAATTAACCTTAACAGGTATAAATCTCTTAAAAAAGGTTACTAAATGTTATGTAAATAAATTTCAAAAAAGAACTGGGTTTTTATTAAAGCCAAGTCCCGTTCTGCCTACCCGTTACTTTTGGCTAAAGTGTGAGCATCGTAATGGCTAAGGCTCCTCTCTTCTCGCCTTCATTAGAGACTCTCGGAGAAAACAAAAACCTACACGTTCAAGATCCTTAATACGCCACATCAATTCGGGCTTAACCTGCCCAGCACACCTGATACGGAGGGAAGAAAACCCTAACTTGCTTCTCTAATTAATAGAAAATATCTAAACCTTATGTTTTAATTACCTATGAAGCAGCTCCTTTTCCTTCTTTACCTTTAATACCGGAAACCACCTTCGCATTATCTATAAGCTCTTGAATCTTAGACCTCATTTCACTTCTTAATGACAGTAACTCTGCCGCAGGTGAACCCCCTCCCTGTATAACCCCTACTAGGTGAGGACCAGCTACCCATAGTTGAAGTAGCCTAATAGCCCTCAACCTTTCCTCTGGCGTATAGGAGCTGTTACCTTTTATGGCAAGGGATACCTTTTCGCCAACCTTTATGTCTTTGATGGAAGGTGCATTAACGGTTATTCCACCACCTACGTCAGCTGCTGCCACTATAGCTTCCTTCAAATGCTCTATGGCATCTAGCTTAGCAATGTTTGCCAGCCTAAAGTTTGGTATGTACTCCCCGCTAGGATGCTTCCAGCCCTTGGCCATAGCTGCTATGCCGGAAGCATAAGCGGCTTCGCCGTGCCTCATAATGTCTAGCAACCTACCTTGGATGTAACTTGTGTTTAGCACACCATTAACGTCTGCAGCAAGGGCTGCAGACCCTAATATAGAATCTGCAAACCCTGCCTTGCAAGCCCCTCCGCCTGCCCTGTGATGGGCAGCAAAGTATTCAACGAGCTTTCCAGTAAATTCATATTGGCCTTCCATAAACACCCTTTCCTTAGGCACAAAGACGTCATCAAATATAACTATATAAGTACTCCTGTGGCCAAAGGGCGATGGATAGTCGGACTCACTTCCCATATCGCTTGAAACCTTTTTCATGACATCCATAGGGTGCCACGCCGATATGAAGTAAATATTCTCTGTATCCGGTTTTATTGAAAATGCAACGGCATAGTCTTTTTCCAGCTCTTTCATCCCCTTAGTAGGTACTACCAAGAGCTCGTCTGCTAGGGCCGCGCCTGTAACGTGCATCTTCGCCCCCCTCACAACTATTCCATCCCTTCTTCTTTCAACGATACGAAGGTATGCCATCTCATTACCTTGCTCCAAAGGTCCTTTAGACCTGTCCCCTTTTGCATCAGTCATAGCTGTCTCAACTACTAGGTCTTTTGACTGTACTTCCTCGAGCCACTCTAAGAACCTCCTGTGATAATCAGTATTATATTTATTATCTATATCGAAGGTAGACGCAAACAACGCATTTATCCCATCATGACCAGTACAACGATAGTTGCAATTCGAGATACGGTAGTTTAGTATCCTTTGTGATTCTGCCCTTAGGAGCAGATCCTCTATACTCATTTCTACATTTACGAGCCTACTTACCTCTTCCCCTTTCCAATTCTTTGCTGTCAATATACCCCTATACTCTTCATTTAAGGCAAGCTCGTATGTCTTCAATATTACGTTAATAACCGGCTTTAGAACAGGGTTAGAAGTTACATCGTTTACCTTTTCTCCACCAACGTAAATATTAAGCCTATCCTGCCTTGCTCTTAACCTGTTTAAATATTCGCTTGGGGTACCTAACGCCAACGAAAACCACCAGTAGCTGTGTGCTAATAGAGGTTATTATATTAAATGAGATGAGAAATAATTAATAAATTAAAATTTTATAAACGCTAAGTCGTTGTGCTGATACTACACTTACAAGCAAAATAAACATGATGTTATAGAAAAAAGGTTCAATCATTATATCGGCATAGGAAATCTATGTATTAAAAGGAGATCTATAGTTCCCCTTCCTCCTCTCGTATTCTTCTAAATCCTTTTTAACCCTATCATAGGTAAAATCAGAGATCCTTCCCTTACTTCTCGCCTCTTCTATAATCCTCTTGCTCTTCTCTTCGAGCATCGAAATTATTGGTATCCTTATGCCCTTTTCTCTAGCAACGCGTATTGATTTTGGATAGCCTGCATGTGCATGCCTTATAACCCCCATCCCTGGGTCGACCGTAAAGACCCTTAGTGCCTTTTTCTCAGCTAGCTGAGATCCATCGACAACCATACCAAAGCCCGTGTGAATAGCATAGCCTATACCAACCCCTCCGCCGTGGTGGAAGCAGGTCCAAGTAGCACCACTAGCCGTATTTAAGGCATAGTCAAGGATAGGCCAATCACCTATTGCATCGCTTCCATCTATCATATTTTCTGTTTCTCTATATGGAGAGGCAACGCTCCCAGCATCGAGATGATCTCTTCCAAACCATATTGGTCCGCTCAACTCTCCCTTTCTTACCATTTCGCTAACTACCTTCCCAAACAACGCCCTCTCTCCATAACCAAGGTATACAACTCTTGCAGGAAGCCCTTGGAAGTGTACATAATCATGGGCGGACTTTATCCACCTATACAACTTCTTGTTCCTCTCGAAAAATGTTATTAAAACGTCATCAAGCTTAAATATGTCCTTTTCGTTTCCAGTTAAACTTGTCCACCTAAAGGGTCCCCTTCCTTCTTCAAAGAGGGGTCTCATAAACTCCATTTGACCAGGTATCTTGAAGGCCTCCTTTACCCCTGCATCATAGGCCTGCTTCCTGAGGTTGTTTCCATATTCAAAGGTGACCGCGCCTCTAGCCATTAACTCTAGCATAAGCTGGACATGCTTTTTCATTGTTTCCTTTGACTTTACTATGTAGCCTTCTCTGTCCTCCTTCCTCAGCCTCTCGGCCTCCTCTACGCTCACGCCCTCAGGCACGTAAGATAGGGGATCGTGGGCGGGTGTTTGATCACTTAACAGGTCCGGCGTTATACCTTCCCTTACAAGGGTTCCAAGCAACTCGACAGCGTTTGCCTTCACCCCTATGCTGGTCGGTGTTTTGGACTTCTTTGCTTGCAAAGCCATGTCTATAGCCTTGTCTATGTCGTCTGTCCAAGTATCTAAGTAAGCAGTTTCTATCATCCTGTCTATCATCCTCTTATCTACATCAGCTATTAATGCAACCCCTCCAAGCATCTTTATTGCAAGTGGCTGTGCACCCCCCATGTTTCCAAGCCCGGCACTAACAACAAACTTGCCTTCGAGACTCCCCCAATACCTCTCGGCCGCGGCCCCTATAGTTTCATAGGTTCCTTGCAATATTCCTTGAGTACCTATATATGCCCAGCATCCAGCAGTCATCTGATGATAGCTTATTAGACCCATCTTTTCTAGCTCCCAAAAATATTCCCAATCAGCCCACTTCGGTACGAGCATGGCGTTACTCATAACTACGCGTGGGGAGCCCTGGTAGAGCTTGAATATGCCCACTGGTTGACCACTCTGTATCACCAAGGTATCGTCGCTGTTCATAGTCAAAAGGGAATCAACTATTGCCTCGAAATCATTCCATGACCTAGCAGCCTTACCGGTACCTCCATAAACTATAAGGTTCTTTGGATCCTTTGCAACCATGGGGTCTAAAACATGGAAGAGCATCCTCAGAATTCCTTCTATCTGCCAATCCCTACTGTGTACATGGATTTCCTCCCCCTTTATCGCCTTTACTGTCTTCGTCTCCGGGTCATAATAGCCTTCCGAGATAAGTTCCTCTATGGGCCTCCCCTTATAGTTCTGGTACAATTGAGACACCTCTGCTCACAGGTAATGGAATCCTTTTTCAAAATAATAAACCTATTGTGAAATAAGGATTTATTTTAAGATAACCACAATTTTAAGGGTGAAAGTTATGGAAGAAAACAAAGGAAGCTGGGAGAGCTATGTTATGAAAGATAAGAAGTCGCTCCTGAGAGATGCAGGTGATTTGAGGATCCGTGACCTGAAGAAAGTTGTGCCATTAATAGGGATTCCATGGGATTGGAACACCTCAGGTAGACCCGGTGCTAGGTTCGCACCCGATACTATCAGAAAGGAGCTTTTCTCACTAACCCCACTTTCCCATGATCTAGGAAGCATAGATATTGGGTTTGAAGACCTAGGCGATGTAGCCGTAGTACCCGGGGATATAGCGGAGACAAGGAAAAGGGTGGAAAAGGTTTCCAAAGCCGCAATAGGGGTTGCCCTTTCTAGGAATGTACCCGTAGCGTTCCTTGGGGGTGACCATGCCATAACTGGGTGGACATTTGATGCAACCGCATCGCTTCTGCCAGAAACGTCGATCCTTGTGTTAGATGCACATTACGATATAAGGAAAACTTTCGAGGGACTGACAAGTGGCTCTTGGCTATATGACGTTTGTAGCAAGAGAAAGGTGAACGTAATGGTAGTAGGGGTTTCCGACTATTCGAACCCTGTTTATGCTGCCGAAAGGGCCAAGGAGCTAGGAATTACTGTCTTGACAAGGTCAAGGTTGTTGACAAACTTTGAGGAGTCACTAAAAGAAATAGAAAGCTTTTCGAAAGGCAAGAAAATTTACCTAAGCATAGACATGGATCACCTAGACCAGTCCTTTTCACCAGGAGTGAATTCTCCTACCCCGCTTGGCCTTACGCCCTATGAGTCCATTAGGATAATAGATAAGGTAATAGGTTCTTCAAGCAGGCTTATAGGGGTTGACGTAACTGAAGTTGCACCTCCGTATGATATAGGTAGCATGACTTCTAAGCTCTCGGCAAAGCTATTGCTAAGGTCTATTCACCTTGCAGTAAGCAAGAAATAGCACTTTTCTTCCTCATGGTACTTTTTAGATGGTGCCTTGTTTTTCCTATGGTATGATCTGCGATTTCTTGAAGCACATTCCTATAAGTTTCCTCAACTGTTTTAGGGGCTTGTCTACCGAACCCATTAGCCCCATGCTTCCATGATAAGATTCTTTTAGAAGCCTTTAAACTGAACTGCTTGTTCAACCGCTTCTACCGCCTTTCCCTATACTTATGACTTCTTTTGTTAGTGGTTGCCTCTATATGATATTTATTCTAGTAACTTTAATAATTATGCAAAGGCTTCCCCCTCCCTCATAAACCTCATCTTTGTTAGCGGTTCATTAAGGGCTACGCTAATGAATATTGCTTGACCTGCTTTACTGGAAGTTAAGCTTGGCCTTAAGCCCTTAATGATAACCTTACTCTTATTGGCACAGGAGAAGAGGGGTTTATCGTTTTTCTTCTTATTAGCTTTTTCTAAACATTTAAAATTCCCTAGTTGCCAAATTAAATACCCAAATAAGTAGTCTTTCATACTGGCTCAGGACAGGGCCTCCTTTGTTATCTTAATTATAAGAATTAAGAATATCTATTGTTATATTGTTAAAATCCGAAATGGCCTCCCAGCAGGCTTGTATTTAGTTCATCTAGTTGTCACAGCATCTAATCTCTTTTCACTCTAAAGTGCGACTGCTAGAGCAGAGAGGTTTAGAGACATATACCTTTTTGTTCACCTATTGGAGTTCAGCGTTGAGCCATTATTCGTATTCCTTAAGCCTTAAGGTTACCTATGCTGGCGTCTTTAGATTGCTGTCATTATTTATATCTCCTAGAATTATCGATTCGAATAAATCCTTTAGTGGTTCTTTTTCCTTTATTTTTTCAAGCACTTTTTTTCCGATAATTGTCGTTTGATATATTTTATAGCTACCTCTTGAATATAAGGCCTCTAAAAGTCCAAACTCGTTCAGGCATTGGATCATCGCCAACACTTTATACCTGGGTATGTCAAGCTTTTGGGCCACATCTCCGGGTGATAGGGGGCCATAGCTATTAAATGCTTCTAAAATTCTCTCTATTACGCTTGACAATATAATTCACCAATTCAAGCTATTATGATGTTAAAAAATATAAGCCGTAAAACCCTATAATATTTTATTATGAGGATGAAATAGTGAACAAAAATATCAAGGCAATAGCTGTGGTCTTACTAATCCTGTTTTTGCCTATAATAATACCAGTAGGCCATTCATATACTTATTCGAGGTCACTTTCTTACTATCCATCATATTTGATGCTAGGTAATTGGGTTAATACGAGCATGTTAATTATAACGGGCATCCCAATTCCCAATGCATCTCTAAATAGATTAAAGAATCGCAATACCACAATAACCAATATATACCTCGGTGGATATGGTATTATACCACTCAATATAACCTTCTTTCTTGGGCGCATCTCATCAACAAGGCTTACATTAAACAATACTGTTAATATAAGGGGAGAAGATGGAAAAATTATTATAGCGTCGCCACCTCATTTGCCTTCTTTTATAGCTATCTTAAAGCCAGCAAAATATATAGGGGTATACATAACCATACCAAGAAGCTATAGCATCACATCATATGGTAACTATACAGTATTACTATATAATAAAAAACATATTAGAATTTCCATTTATTACAATGGAAGTAAAGAAGTAATTCATTTAGCAAATGAAACCTTGATAAAGCTAAAATATAAGGCAAATGGCTACTTAGAGCTCGGCATTAACACCACGAAATATTACCCGTCAAAATACATGATAGCATATAATGAGAGAGAAGTTAATAATTGGTTATATAGGTCCAAGATGCTTAAGGCAAGTATTAATAGAGACCTAGCCTATGAATACTTTCTCAGCCTTCTATTCTTAAAAGACCAGCAAAATCCATACCTCGGTATCTTTGCGTCTTCCCCCTCTCCAAGGTGTTTGTATTCTTCGATAGTAGTTTCTTCATTCGCTTCCTTAGCCCTTCAAGACTCTGGCCATTACATCTCTGCCAGTAAATTCTGGCAGTGGATGGCTGATACCGCTAAACAGAACTCTACTTGGTATAAGGAATACAACTTTTATACCGGTCGTCCCTTATCTAAAAGCTTTCCATCACTTATTGCTATTGGGCTTTTCCAGTTGGGTATATATGACTATTTCCAAATAACACATAACATAACGTTTCTGTCATCGGTATTGCCGGCGTTGAACAAAACGTTAAACTTTGAGTTATCTCAGATAAGAAATAATAGGTATTCCATGCTACCTATGGGAGTAGGTGTTTGGGGGAACAAGACTGCATACCACTTTTCCTCAGAGGCTATAGATGATTTAGGTATTTATTATGTATCCAAGATATACCAATACCTAGGAATAAACACCACAACATTAAAAAACTACGAGAAGGTTTTAAACCAAAGTATCATAAAGTATTTTTGGAATGGCAATTTCTTTTATTCGTCTATAGCATTTAATTCAACGTCAACAGGTAGAGAAAAAGTCATCCCAATCCCTCCATACTATGACTCTTTAACCATCCTACCTATGGCTCTCGGATACCTCCAGCCAAAGTCATCTTACGCTTCTAGCGACGTAATTGCAGAGGTCTCAAGGCTAGCAGTTTCGGGTGGAATAGCTAGGTATGTAAATGACTTCTATCATTATAATGTTACTTTACATGATAGCTCTACTTTTAACCCACCCTGGGTTGTAACCACTATGTTTCTATCGTATTATTATGATAAGCTAGGTAGCTATAGTAAATCCCTAGCATTACTTAACTGGGTTTTTAAGCACTCACAGAGCGGTTTAATCCCACAGGCAATAGATCCGAAATATGGGAATCCGTTGCCTACAACTTCCCCATCAAGCTGGTCCACAGCAATGTTTGTGTTATCCCTCTTGGGTATTCATAATACTGGTAAGCCGAGCAAAAACAGCATTATGGCATGGGTAATTATAATAATGTTACTGGTAGTATTATCTTACGTTATGGAAAGGAGAAGTGTCTTAAAAAAGTAGACATGCTGACCTTTTACAGGTCTTACAAACGTTATTTGGTGATTTTACATCAATAATTAAAGGTTTTCTACTTACTTCATGACGCTAAATAAAGATGATCAAGAAATCTAATGCATTTAACTTTCTAAGCAGAAATTTAAAATGGCGATAGACATGGAACATGCTTGGATACCAAACAGCAAAGAAGAGATAAAGAGAGAAATGCTTGATTTTATTGGTGTAAAAGATGTTTTGGATCTTTATAATGATGTACCAAAAGATATATTAATTTCAGAAGATAAGTGGAACTCCCTTAATATTGGGATGAAACGACCACTTGATGAAATCGAAGTATCAGAGGTAGTTGAAGATGTTCTAAACAAAAATATTGTTTTTGGGCCTAGAAAGCAATTCATAGGTGGAGGTGCATGGCCTCACTATATTCCAGCTTCAGTTAGATACCTTGCTGAGAGAGGGGAGTTCCTTACCGCATACACCCCATACCAGGCAGAAATCAACCAAGGGCTCATGCAAACGCTATTTGAGTATCAAAGTATGATGGCAGATCTGCTTGACATGGATGTTGTAAATTCAAGCATGTACGATATGGCAAGCTCCTTGGGAGAGGCCATATTAATGGCAGCAAGGATAAAGAAGAAAAATAAAGTGATAGTTCCAGAGGTCATTAATCCTTTTCACCTTTCCGTTGCGAGAAGCTATTCAGCCCCTCATGGGATTCAGCTAAAGAAATATAAAATTGACAAAGAGACTGGATACCTAGATATCGAGGACGTCAAAAATAAAATAGATGATGATACTATAGCCGTTTACCTAGAATATCCTTATCAATTTACTGGAGTAGTTGATATAAATGCAAAGGCTTTAGGCGAAATAGCGCACGAGAAACAAGCCCTGTTTATTGTAGGAGTAAACCCTATCAGCCTAATGCTTTATAAGCCACCAGGGGAATTAGACGCTGACATTGCGATAGGTGAGGGGCAACCTCTGGGACTGGGTTTGAATTTTGGCGGTCCATATCTCGGTATCTTTGCGACTAAATGGAAAAATGAGCTGGTGAGGCAAATGCCTGGGAGGATAATTGGTTTGACGGAGGATAGCAGTTCTTCAAACGCCTATGCGATGGTATTACAAACAAGGGAACAACACATAAGGAGGTCGAAAGCTACAAGCAACATAACTACAAACTCAAGCTTAAACGCTATGATAGCAGCTTTCTACATTGCATTACTAGGCAGAAAAGGCCTAAGGGATGTAGCGGAAGCCATTTGGTATAGGAGCCATTATGCATCTCACGAGCTCAAGAAGATAGGGCTGGATTCGCCTTTGTTCACCGGCGAATTCTTTGGCGACTTCATTGTTGATTTTAAGAAAGATTTTAAAGAGATAAGAAAAAACATGTTGAAAGAGGGTATCCTCCTAGGCATACCTCTAGCTAATTACGTAGAATGGGCAACGGAGTCCTGGGGTCTTCTCAGCTTTACGGAGGTTCACCACAAGGAGGATATAGACTTTGTTCTTAATAAAATTCGAGAATTTATGTGAGAGGTGGTAGGCTATGTTTAGGCAGGCAAAATGGGATGAACCAAGCATATATGAGTTGAGTAACGGCAGAGAGGGTATCAGGTTTAGTCACATTAATGATGCATTTAGGAATATAATGGGAGAGATATCAATTGATGCTAGTGTGAAAAGGGAGAAAGATCCCCAGTTACCTGAAGTCAGCGAAGTTGAAGTAATTAGGCATTATACAAAACTTTCTGAGATGAGCTATGGTGTTGATAATGGACCCGTACCATTAGGAAGTTGTACCATGAAGTACAACCCTAGAATTGCGCTAAGGTACTCAAGCGATAATAGGTTAGCTTTCATTCACCCATTGCAACCTGAGGAGACCATTCAAGGCTTGCTAAAGGCATTATATGACCTTCAATTTTGGTTAGCAGAAATAACTGGGATGGATTATTGCACTTTGCATCCGGCCGCAGGTGCCCAGGGAGAGCTTACTGGTATATTAACGATAAGGAAGTATCATGAGATAAAGGAACAGATAAGCACTAAAGATGAAATACTTATACCCGACTCTGCGCATGGAACGAATCCAGCTAGTGCCATTATGGGTGGTTTTAAAGCAATAGAGATACCAACAGCCGATGATGGTAACATAGATTTCGATGCATTTTTGGCATCGCTAAGCGAAAGAACAGCAGGATTTATGATAACAAATCCAAATACCCTAGGTCTCTTTGAGGAAAGGATACTCGATATAGAGAGAAATGTGCATGAAAAGGATGGGTTGTTATACTATGATGGCGCAAATTTGAATGGCATATTGGGAAAGGTCAGGCCTGGTGACATGGGCTTCGATATTGCTCACCTGAACCTACACAAAACGTTTTCATCGCCTCATGGCGGAGGTGGACCGGGCTCGGGGCCTATCTGCATAAAGAACAGGAAAGTGGTTAATGGCATAACATTAAAGGATCTAATTCCAGGACCAATGATCTATTATGATGAGAAGGAAGGCCTATATAAAATAAAATGGCCGGGGAGGTATAGTCCAGGGTTACTGAAGGCGTTCTTTGGTAATGTGCAACAACTGCTGTGGACCTATGTCTATATCCTTTCATTGGGGCCCCAGGGCCTCAAAGAAACTGGCGAAGTTTCCGTTATAAACACAAATTATTTTGTAAAGCTAATGGAAAAATACAGAGGGTATAGCATCCCATATGGAAAGAGGTTTAGAAAGCATGAGGTCGTACTAAGTTCTGAACCACTTCATAAAGAAACAGGAGTTACTGCTGAAGATATAAGCAAAGGCCTTCTTGACGTGGGCTTTCACGCCCCAACCATTTACTTCCCATTAATAGTAAAGGAAGCATTAATGACCGAGTTTACAGAAGGTGAGACCAAAGAAAACATAGAAAGGTATGCCAAGAGGCTTGGAGAGATAGAAGACATTGCAAGAAAGGATCCTGAAGAACCGAAAAGGTGGCCAAAAAACACGTCGGTCGGAAGGGTCAACATGGTAAAGGCAAACCATCCAAAAACTCTCATTCCTACTTGGAGAATAAAGATCCTGAGAGAAAGGGGCTTAATAAAAACCTTGCGTTAGCTTTTATAACATTACCTTTAATACAATCTTTTTGTCAACCCTAAGGTCCTGTCTGTTTCTTTTATAGACTCTAGTTTTTGTGCAAGCTTTAGAGAAGCCCTTATGGCATCTATGTTTTCCGGTACCACTATGGATTCTTGATGTACTGCTTGGAAAAACTGTAGCTCATTTTTTTCTATAGTAATCGAGTCCTCGAAAATAACAAGTTCATTAATGTCACCTTTTTCTCTGCTAAGCCTTGCAGCATCCATTAATTGTGCCGTGCTTTCTATTTTTGCGCCTTTGCTGTCGACCATAATTATCCTTGGATAAGCGTTTAGCGCATCAATAATTTCACTCTTCTTAATATTATGCTTGAACCTTATAGCGACATGGTGAACGTGCATCAAGGTAGTAGGAACAACGACTGCAGCTGTTGATATGTCTATCCAAGGCAAAACGGTCTTTACATCATGCGCGTGGTGACTTGGTATTGTAGGTGGGCTTATCGTTATAGCGTTTATCGGTCCTTTTTTAATTTCAGGCGGATCGGCCCCTCTTCTAATTAAAACTGCGTTCACCTTTTTGATCTCTTCCAAACCTTTTAGAGCACAGATACTCCTTAGCAGACCAGTAGTATTACAAGATACAACCCTTAGGGTTCTTTTTCCCATGCTTTCATCATAGTTACATAGCGCATTGAAAGAACCCTCTGCTACACTAGCCCTTTCTCCACCTTGGTAAATTACATTTATACCAAGCTCTGAATAAAGGGGCCTATAAGTTTCTCCAATACCACCAGGAGTCGCATCTATGATTATATCAGATTCCTTGATTAAGTCTACTAGTGTTCCCCGAACTTCTATTCCTGCCTTTTGAAATGCTTCAGCTTCCTTCTCTGAAACAGCATATATCTTGAAGCCTTTTTCTGCCGCATAATATGCGTTATAGTCTGGCCTCTTCTTTACTATCCCCGAGACGACCATGTCGTTTTGTTTGTTAATTGCCATAGCTATCCTTTTTCCTATAGTTCCAAAGCCATTTATACCAACCTTAACCTTCTTTGACATAATTCTCACCCTCGAAGAATTTTCTATAAGAATAAGCCAGGGCCTCTATACCAGGCATGGGTTCTCCTGAGAGAAAATACACGACAGCACCACCTCCGGTACTTATGTAGTTTACCTTCTTTCTTAATTCTGGGGGGAGATCTTCTAGTATCGAAAGAAAATGACCCCCACCAAATATTATGAACGCATTTGACTTTAAGGAAGCTTCTGCAAGCCTTATTGTTCCTTTTTTAAACCTTTCATCTTCGATGACTCCAGCTGGACCTCTTAGTATGATAGTTTTTGAGTCCTTAAGTATTTCGCTGTATACCTTTAGTGTTTCTTCTCCTATATCCTTTGGTGAGCCCGTAATTTTATCTACCTTTTGCATTGATAGGTTTCCATCATTTAGTTCAGAGACAACATCTAAAGGTGCCACTACCTTGTTGCTTTTTGCTATCACCTTTGCATTGTCTAATAGATGGTCGAACTTTTCTTGTAGCAACGTTTTTGCAGTACCAACATCGTAGCCCCTTGCGTCGAGTATCAACAATGACACCAAACCTCCTGTTAATATATAATCTGCGGAATCCGTTTTTATGAGATGGTTTATTATTTTTACGGCGTCGTCAAGCTTGGTACCGCCTATGAAATATGTTATAGGGCGATGGCCATTAAAGGCTCTCGATAATGCTGAGACCTCATCTTGCATTACCCTTCCAGCTACGCTAGGCATTACATACGGGAAGCCTGCGATGCTTGGTTGGCTTCTATGGGATGTTGCAAACGCGTCTCCTACATAATAATCAAAAAACTTACGAAGCTCGCTAACAAGCTTTGTTCTAGAAAGGGCTTCCATTGGTTGCTCAACGTTTTCCTCCGGCAAGAATCTAGTGTTATCCAACATCAATATTTCACCATTTTCGAGGTTTGCTATCCTTCTCTTTGCATCTTTACCAATGATGTCCTTTACAAACTCCACATTAACTCCAAGTAATCTTGACAGAATTTTTGAATGTTGCTCTAAGGAAATGAAATCATTCTTACCAGGTCTCCCCTGATGGCTCATTATTACAAGCCTCGTGTTTAGTTCAGCTAGCTCTTTTATTGTCTTTACATGTGCTTTAAACCTGCTTATATCTAAGATCTTTCCATCCTTTATCGGGGAATTTACGTCGATTCTCAACAAGATGCTTTTACCTGTAAGGTCAACATCATCCAAAGTGGCTATCTTCATATTTCTAAACAAGAGCACCACGCC
>WAJZ01000050.1 GCA_015523575.1 Candidatus Hestiella acidicharens
AGGAAGCTTTAAAGGGAGCTGAAGTCGAAAAATCTATTGAACTTGGCCAAAAAGACCTCCTCAAATATCAACACCTAATAGAAAGATACGTGATCAACACCATGATACACGGAAAGGGAGACGTAAGGCTTCACGCCCTAGTTTTAGGAACAGGCCTTTTGGGCATAGTTGGGTATTTGATATTAGATACTGCTAGCAAGGCCTACCACTTAAAAATAAGGTTGCAGCTAGATGAAACAACAAAAATGATAGAGAACATCTTACCACAGGTAGCTTCAATCGTTGCACAACCAAGCATTAAAAGAATAGAGGAATTGATAGTAGAAACCGCTATGCTGACGAGAGAGCTTGAAAACAGGTCAATTGCATCAAACAACTCGGAAAAGACAATGGTCCTAACCAGGCTTGTTGATGCTATGAAGTTGATTAGTATAATCCTTTACGTCGTCGTTTGTAGCATAATGGTTTCCGATGAATACCTAAAAAAGTCAGGGGAAGAGCTAGGAATTTAACATTAGTTTTTTAACATTTGCATTAGAATACAGCATCATTAATATCAACTTTTTATCTCAGAATATAGACAAGATGCTAGGATGCATATGGATAAGTTAACGATAAAAGATATCATCAAGATGAAAAATAAGAAGAAGATAGTAGCTATAACTGCCTATGATTATCCTACTGCAAAGATACTCGACTCTACTGGCGTTGACCTGATTTTGGTTGGCGATTCCCTAGGTATGGTGAAGCTTGGCTATCCATCAACATTACAAGTGACCATGGAGGAGATGATTATACATACAAAGGCTGTATGCAATGCTAACCCTAAAGCCGTTGTTGTAACCGATATGCCATTTATGAGCTATGAAGTTGATGAAAAAGATGCGCTAATCAATGCATCAACCTTTATGAGGATCGGTGCTGACGCTGTGAAAATAGAAGGCGGGGAAGAATACAAAAACGTTATTAAGAGGCTAACTAATGCAGGCATACCAGTCATGGGTCACATAGGGCTAACGCCACAAAAATATAAGCAACTTGGTGGTTACAGGCTTATCGGAAAGACGTATAGAGAAGCTAAAAAAGTTATAAATGACGCCATGGAAGTAGAAGGTGCTGGAGCTTTCTCAATTGTTATTGAATATACAGCATACGAAGTTGCTAAAAAAATAACCGAAAAGCTTTCAATACCGACTATATGCATTGGTAGTGGCCCCTATTGCGATGGGCAAATAATCGTTGTTAACGACATCCTTGGGTTGAATGATTTCCAACCGCCTTTTGCGAGAAAATACGTTGATCTTAAAGAAGTAATCAGGAAAGCCATAATAAACTATAAAAGCGACGTACTCTCTGGCTCTTTCCCAGATAAATACTGGGGCATGAAAGATGGAGAGAAAAGTAAGCTCGAGGAATAAAAGTAACTCCTTTTCTACTAAAGCTTTTAAATATAGCTAAAACCCTTTCTTCGACTTCTCAACACTAAAAGCATACACGATTTACAGCTCAAACCCCATCGCTACCTTGAACATTAAACAATTTACATAACAACCTTTTTAATCTATACAGGCATTAAAAACTGCGGGTCTCGGTTTATGCTTAATGAAGAGAGATGAAGAAAAGTGCAAAGAAGCCTTTCAGATGAAATAAAAATATACCCAAGCACGATAAATATAGGAAAAGCCCTCTGGCCACTTATAACAAAACGCGTTGAAAATTTTTTTGAGAGGCTCAGTAAGGGCAACCTTGACGAGGAGAGGCACCTACAAATTATCAATACCCTCGAAACTAACAACTATGTCCTTTACGTTCATATGCCCTTCTGCCACACACCTTTATGTAAGTTCTGTTGCTTCGTGAGGTATGCATATAACCATGAACAACACAAAGCATATATGAAGGCGCTTAGAAAAGAGGCTGAATGGCTTGCCACAACCGCTGAAAGTGCTCGCATTAAGGTAATTTACATAGGTGGTGGTACACCATCTATTGATATACACTCTCTTTCAGAATTTATAGATTCTGCTAGAAGTTATTTTGGAAAAAACATTGAAGTATCCACGGAAGCAAGTCCAATAGATATCAATGATGAAGCTGTCTCTATATTGCGGTCATCTAAGGTTTCTAGGTTAAGTATCGGGGTACAGGCACTTGAAGATAAGAGGCTCTGGGAGCTCGGAAGACTCCACCATAGGGTTGAAGACTCCATGAGGGCTGTTGAGGCTGCCAGGGGCAAGTTTAACACATTAAATATAGATATGCTCTGGGGTGCAAAGGAAGATAACGTGGATAAAATAAAGGTTGAGTCATCTAAGGCACTTGACCTAAATGCAGACCAAGTCACATTTTATCCATTAATGCCAGCACCTGGACTGAGAGAATTGGAAAGAAAAAGGAAAGAAGGTCCTTGGCACCCAGAAGAAGCCCAGCTATATAAAACGATATTACAAGAAGCTTTTTCTAAAAAATACTTCCCTGCAACCGCATGGTGCATGGATAGAGGATCAAAGCTGATAGATGAATACATTGTTGACTTCGATAAGTTCCTTGCAATAGGAATTAGTGGGATAGCACGCATTGGAAACTATGCATACGTAAACACCTTTAGCGTAGAAAAATATGTAAAACTCATAGAAAAGAGAGGATTCTCTGCCATAAGATCATTGCAAGTAGACGCAAGTGAAGACATGCTTTACTATACCTCTACTAAACTCTTTGGACTAAAAATATGCCCTTGTGACATTAAAAATAGGTTCACAATGAAAAATGTTGGATTGATCCCATTTATAATAGCGATGCTTAGGTCGCTAGGCGAAGAACAAGCTCAAGACGGTTGTTTCCATATAACTAATCCTAACACGCTATATTTACTTCACATAATGCAAAGATCAATATATATGGGTGTTAATACGTTCAGAGAGTGGGGCCTTCGTTCACAATCATAAAGAAGAAACGAAAAACAATTCAGCAAGGCATAATATTCCTAGCCACCTATTTAGAATTATCTATAAGTTAAGAACTATCTGGGTGATCGAAACGAATCAAAGAAGTGAGATTGGCAGAAACGCTTGGCTAATCTCACTTTCAGCTTTCTTCTCAGACCTAGGTTATCAATCTGTTATAGCGGCCATCCCGATCTATCTTGTATTGATATTACACGCCCCCGTTTACTTGTTCGGTATAGTTATGGGGTTTTCTTATGGCTTAGGGGCATTAATGGCATTTATCGGAGGGAAGCTGGCCGATCTATATGGAAGGAAGAAAATAGCGATTCTAGGTAACGCATTAATACCTATATTATCTATGAGTGGATTGTTTAGCAACGTCTATGAGAGTTCTGCTTCCTTTACAATCGGTTGGCTTTTCAGGAATTTCAGGACGCCAGCTAGAAGGGCCCTAATAAGCGAGGATGTAAGCGATGCGAACAGGGGTAAGGTCTTTGGGTTACTTAATGCACTTGACGTTGGTGGCGGGGCCCTCTCGATTACTCTCTTAATTGTAGCACTAATGAAGGGCCTAGAAATATCGGAAATAATACTCCTTACCTCGATACCAATAGCAATGGCAACAATCCTACTTGCCTTCGTAAAGGAAAAAAGAGGAACTGCGAGAAGGCCTCAGGAAGAAAAACAAAGGAAAAATAGTGCAAGAAAAGCCTACATTGGGGTATTGATCGCCTCGTCCCTTTATGGTTTCAGTTTCTTCAGCCTCGGGTTCCCTATACTTACGATTGCGCAAGCGAAAAGCAGCCTTGCTGGCATAGGCTCCTATTTGGTGTATTTATTAGCTTCTGCTTTCTTCGGTTACATTATTGGAAGCAGTAAACTTAGGTTAATAAGCACGTTAAGCTTTTTGGGATACGTTCTATCATCAACGGGCACACTGCTATTAGCCTTTGCGTATTCTTTCCGTCTAAGCTGTATCATAATGTACTTGTCTGTAGCCATAATGGGTATGGCTATTGGCACTATCGATACGCTAGAGCCAAACCTCATAACACAAGTTGCACCAGAAAGCGCTATGGGAAACGCCATGGGTGCATTGACGGCCTCTAGAAGCATTGGCTTGTTCCTTGGAAATACCGTAATGGGAATTCTATATTATTTTAAGCCTTTCTATTCATATGCATACGCATCTATACTTTCCTTTGCTGCCGGCCTTATTCTTTTTGCATTTGGTAGAGAACTGAAAGGATCTATATAGATTTCAAGTCTGAACAAGGCAACAAAATGCTCTATTCTGCAACTAAAGTTGTTATTGTATTCAAAGAAAATTTTTCATATCATTACGGCTTTTATATTTAAAAAAGTATTATATAGTTGGTCTGGAGAAATGAAGTCCGCAAAGGAAGAGTATGTTAATATAAACGGAGTAAACATATACTATAAAACATTTGGAAACTATGAGAAACACATATTGATTTTGCATGGTGGTCCTGGGGCCTCTCATGACTATCTCCTGCCATTAGCTAGGCTTTCTAATGAAGGATTCACTACAGTCTTCTACGATCAATGCGGCTCAGGTAGGTCTGAGGAGCATGAAAATTTAGAGAAATGCACTACCCTTGACTACTATGTAAGCGAGGTAGAAATGGTAAGGAAGTCCATTATAGGGGAGAAGGACTTTGTGCTGTTGGGACATTCTTGGGGTGGCCTATTAGCATTGGCCTACGCATCAAGACACCAGGCTAACCTAAGGGGACTTATAGTCTCCAGCGGATTATCAAGCGTACCATTAACTACAAAGGAAATGAGGAGGCTTATTGAAGAGCTCCCTAGTGAAATAAAGGCAAAAATAATTGAGTGTGAAGAAAAGAACAACTTTACAAGTGAAGAATGCCAAGCCGCGGTCTACGAATTCTACAAAAGGCACCTTCTTAGGCTCGATTCTTATCCAAAAGATGTTGTAGAGAGCCTAAACTATTTAGTGAAGAGAAAAATCTATTCCATCATGAATGGTCCAACAGAGTTTGAGATTAGGGGTAAAATCAAAGATATCGACATTACCAATGACATAAAGAATATTAAAGTTCCAACCCTCATAACCGTAGGTGAATATGACGAGGTTACACCATCCATAGCCAAAATTATAAAGGATAACATAGAAGGTTCAAAGATGATTGTAATACCAAACTCTTCACACATGGCCTTCTATGAAAACCCTGACTATTATTTCAAGGTATTAATAGATTTCTTAGGTGAAATCTATTAGCTTTTTTAACTTTAAAACGATGGGCTACCTAAAAGAGACCGGCTCATCTTCATAGCCAAGCTTCCTAGAAATATATACCGCCATTGCGAACAATACGCTACTTAACCTATTAATTACTTTAAAAACTATGTCATCAAAAGAATAGTTTTTGCTAGCCCTTACTAAGGACCTCTCAGCCCTTCTAGCCACTGTTCTAGCTACATGTAACGAAGAGGAAGGTAAGGGACCTGAGGGTAGGACAAAATTCTTTAATGGTTCCCTGCCATAATATTTGTCCGCAAGTTCTTCTAGGAACTTAAGGTCTTCTTCATTAAGCGATTTTGAGCCGGAAATATGGAAGCCTAACCTAAAAATTAAATATTGTAGTTGCTTAAGATCTGATTGCACCTCTCCTAAGTAGCTTGGAACTAATGCTCTCGCCATACCAACGAAGCTGTTAACTTCATCTAAAGATCCAATTAGCTCTATAATAGGGTGATCTTTAGGAACCCTAGCCTTTAGGGAATTACAGTAGGTGCTTCCATCATCGCCCGTAGCTGTAAATATGCGACCCAACCTTTACCACCAAAACATTCTTAAACATAGAAAGATTTTAACGTTTATCTAAATATGCAGAGATATCGTAGTGCGCTGTTAAAGGCGTGGTCGTCTGTGCAAAAATATAGCCCTCCCTAAAAACGTGACTTTGTATTAGCATCATCCTATCCTGTAGCCTAGGAAGGTAATCCAAGACTTCTCTAGGGACAGAGATGTTTTCTATCTGCCTTTTTTCAGTCCTTAATATAATCTTTGTATTTGTAAGTTGAATAATTATATCATTAAGATCATTTGGGGCATGGGTGCTGAAGATGAGGCCTACACCCCTAGCTCTACCTAACCTAGCAATTTTTGATATCATTGAAGAAACCTGCCTTATTGCCTCTATTTCATCTTTGTTTTTGCTTTCATTCTGGAAAAACTGGTGTGCTTCATCTATAGAAACCACTATGTGAGGCGTTCTTATCCTTTGCGCCCAAGACCTATGTTTCCAAGTAATCAAGTTATCAAGTGTCCTATATGTAATAATCCTAAGCGTATCTAACCCAGCTTCTTCCATGCTCCATTTCAAGTCTACTACAACGGGCAAGTTATAGGTTTCAGCCACTTCGATTATTGTAGGCCAATTTGGCTCATCTAAAACCTGAAACTCCTTTCCCTTAAGTATCAACACATCAATTATCCCAGATTCCATTAAAGAAGAAACCCTTCTATATAGAGCCTCTATTGTTTGCCTGTGGAACTTTGATTTGTTCAGCGTGTCAACATAATCCTTTATGGCATCCAATAATGTAAACGCAGTACCTCTTAACCTGTATGTTGATATCATTGCCCTAGTCGCCTGATCCGAATATGATTCGATTCCTATTATGTATGGTCTTAAATAATCATATATTAATGATAGATCATCTTCACTTACAACTTTAACCTCCTGCCTGAAGCCACCCCTTTCAATAAAGTAAGAAAGTGCACCATAAAGTACCTGCATGGGAGGATAAAGACCATGCCTTCTCTTAAATCCTTCCCTAATCTTTTTTACCAGATCCCTACTGAGGCTAGTTAAACCTGGCAAAAGAGGGGATAGCTTATCGGTCTCTGTATTTGTTGTATTAATAAAATAAGGAATGATGACCAACTTTATTGGTGAAGAAGTCTCAAAGATCATTGTTTTGTTTACATTACGGTAATGAAACTCTGCACTAGCATCATTCATTAGAGGTGAGAAGCTCTCAATAAAATATCTCTGAACAACCCCTCTAATTGCCTCTATTATATCATCATAATATATAACTGGTTTATCTTTCAGTTTTTCGTATATAGCTCCAACGGTTATAGGTAAAACTACTACTACACCTTCTATGGGTTTCAAATCTTTATAACAACTTTCAAATACCTGTTTTGGTATAGGAATTGAATCATTCTTTAGTGGAAGTTGAATAAAATCTTGATTAAGGTCTATTATAACGGAAACTGGATGATGATCTATGTTATAAAGGCTAAGGATCATGTTTTTGATAAGTGTTGTCTTACCGCTACCTGTAGTACCTAATATTAGTAGATGGTGAAAGAGGCTCGAAATAGGCAACCTAACCACTATATTGCCATTTTTTATAACAGTGGAATGTGTTGATAATGAACCCATCACTACCCCTTCTCTTGGAAGGTCTAGCAGTTGCGCCAAAACTTCTGGATTAGGATCTATAACCGGAGATTGGGGTTCAATACTCTTAGAAGCTGGCCTTGGGGACTCACCTTCACTCATCTCCATAATCAATTCCCCTTCAACCAACGTGCCTGTTATTAGACTCCTCGGCTCTATCTTATTTATAATGGGACTTATCGGAGGTTCTATACCTACAACAGCAAGCTCGTCCTTCCTTACTATACTTTTAACCCTGAGAAGTACCAATCTTGTATCTTTCGGATCAACTATTGCTAGGTAGTCGCCTATCCTCTGAAAAGGGGCATCACCATTTGCATAGTATGTACTGGGGTCTATGTAAAACCTTACAACAGAGTTCTCTTCAACCCTTACCTCACCAAACCTAGACACCCAACCAACAATCCTACCCCTTCTCTCTGCCTCCTTATAGGCCTTTTTCAGTAGTTCTTCAATCCTTAGCAGCTGATTTTCAGCGCTTCTCAGATATCCTTTGTTGATACCACCAATTACGTTCTCTTCTTCAACCATTGCAATTCAGCCTCTCTTAGGGTATCATAAGATAAAGGTAATTCATATCTCATTATATAATAAACTAATAGCTCTTTTAATGCTTGCGTTATCATCTTGCTCCTCCTATCACTTTGTGCTATAGTCAAGGGCTCAAGGCTTTGCCTCACAATTGAATCATTTGCTAGTAACTGTATGGGATCCATGCCACTCTCCTTTAATATGTTATAGCTCCTTTCTGTATATTCTAATCTAAACAGCCTAGATTGTGAAAAGTTATGCTTATAACCACTCGAAGGTATTAAAACATATTCAGCTATCTTTTCTAGTCCATTATATTTCAGCCTTATTTTTGGAGAAACGTAAATCTTCCCATAACTTTCCTCAAAGCAACTGGAATAGAGTAGCTTTTGAACAATAAGGGAGTCATTAAACCCTTGATAATTACCTATGCAATTTTCGATACTATTGCGGAGCTCGCTTACCATAGAGAGAAGCCTGCTCCTTTCTACCCTCTTTACTATACCAATAACTGGAATACCCACATTTTCGAGGATCTTTATTGCCTCAGCCCTCTGCTCCATTAGGCTATATCTCATGTCATCCCTTTTTCCCTCTAAGAAATATATAGGTCCATCAATAAAAACAACAAATTTCTTGCCAATACCTAGGTAATATTTTCCCAATGCCATAGAAGGCTCGAGTAAACTCCACGATTCAAGCCTTAGCCTAGCATAGTCCATAAGCCGGGGAACATCATCCACATCGCTCAAGAATCCAGTATGATAAATGAGCCCTCTCACATCACTAGGTAGCTCTATATTGCTCGAGGCTATATATATAAAAGGCGCTGGATTCCTTGGCATGTATGGCATTGGTGTGTATAAATATGGCCAATCACATAGCTCAACGGGTCCTTGGCCAGATATACTTACTGCCGATAAAATTATATCGCCAGTAGGTGTAATTACTGCCCTACTACTGGTGTCTATGCCAATAGGGAAAAAGTCCTCTATTAATGAAATTCTCTTAGGGTTTATAAGTCTAGGGGATACTTCATAAAGATCAGCTCGTATTTCTTCTTCATCTGAACTCAACTCATAATTTGTAATCAAGTCCTTCAAGGTAAGAGGAACTGTAACCCTAGCATTACTTGTTTTGTAGGAGTTTGCTATGCTTTTGCTTACTATGCTTATTATGTATGGGGTTTCAATCAACAATCTAATCGCCTATCTAAATATTTTTATTATATGTATTACCTTATAAATATACCCAAGAAGGTGGAAAGTTAAATGCTTTGTTTATAACCCACTTGTTGGTGCCAACAAATACCTTACCCTGCTGTTGTCTGGGATGCTAAACAGAAGTTGTAAAGGCTTCTCAGTCGAAAAGGCAACTTCAACAGTTTCTGCAATTTTTGCCAAATTCAGCACCGAGTTCAAATAATTGATGTCATATTTGCTCCTTGCTTCTTGCTTTACTTCTATGCCAATTAAAGACCCAGAACCCATCATAAAAACTGCCTCACCCCTTGGCCCTTCACCTTCAGACCTCACTATAAATTTGTTCTCTTCTGCAACAAACTCGACGTTATCGCTAAATATCGAAGCGTCGGATAAAGCCTTCTTAAAAGAGTCAGCTATTATCTGTACCTTTGCATCATAGTCTATCTTTATTTCAGAAGGCACATCAAGTATTACTTCTATGTTCGGAAGGAGAAACTTTTTGTTAACCTCACCTTCAATCTTTATGAGCACCTTATCATCAGATACCATAAAAGTGACCTCGTCACCCCTCTTGCTCCTAGAGATAATATTTTCTAGTGAAGCGACGTTTACTCCCATATTTATCTCTTCCTTTACTTCATAGTCAAGAAAAGATTCCATCGGCATAAAAACCTCTATATAGGCGATCTTAGCTGGATCCGTGCCCCTTATCCTTAGGGCTTCCTTAGTAATTTCGAAATTTACCTCCTCTAATATGTCACTAAGTGACGAAGATATTTCCATCAATATCTTAGAGTTAGGATATCTTATATTTGCCTTCACATTACCTACTTGCGATTCTAGTGTAGATGCCAATATTAATCCCTATATTTTATATATAGGAAGGGACTTATAAAGATAATAATAACGTGAGGTAGGGGTGTTTGACGAAGAAATATGTGAGCCTGGTAAGACCAATAAATGATGCCATGATAGGGCTTTCGGTAATAGTTGGAGCATTTATAGCATCTGGTAGGATTATACCAAATCTCTTAAACTTAGGCTTTGGCTTCATTACAGGTTTTTTTATCTCAGGTTCAGCAATGATATTAAATGATATAATAGACCTAGACATAGATGCTATAAACAATCCCCTCAGGCCTTTGCCTTCAAAGGCTATCTCAATTAAAAGTGCAAAAATTCTCTTCGTTATCTTTTCTGTAATAGGTCTGACCTTCTCATTACTCTCGGGAATTTTAACCTTTGCAATAGCAATGGCAAGCTATATAATAGCAATAATATATAACACGAAAGGAAAGAAGACAGGAATCCCTGGAAACCTGATGGTTGCGTATGCAATGGGCGTACCTATTATCTATGGATCAGCTATTGTAGGTAGGCTTAACTTTAATATCTTCATATATTGGCTAATGATTTTCTTGTCAGGTATCGCCAGGGAAATTACGAAGGGAATAACAGATATAGAAGGAGATAGAAGAGCTGGTATCAGAACGCTAGCTGTTACAAAGGGACCAAGAGCTGCTGCCCTAGCATCGCTTCTGCTCTATATTTCTGCAATAGCATTAAGCCCAATCCCAATCATTACTGGAAAGGTCTATCCAATACTTTATCTCATACCAATATCTATAGTCGATGCAATGTTCTTAGGGGCATCAGCACTAACCCTAATTCTTCCAAAGAAGGAATCTGCATATAAAAGCAAAAATATTTCACTTTTGGCCATGTTAATAGGATTACTAGGCTTTTTAATAAGCACAAAGCCCTAGGTGGAAGCGCTTGGTATACATAATATCTGAACTTCCAATGGCAAGGAAAAAAGAGAAAATAATAGAGCTTGCCAAGAGCCTTGTAGAATTTAGCGATATAATAGACATACCGGAAGCCCCCTTAGGTTTCTCCTCGCCATCATCACCTATATTATCATGCATAATTAAGGAAAGCATTAAAGAAGCCAATATAATTACCCATCTAAGGCTTTATGATATAAATAGACTTGCATTAATAAACACCATCATGGGTTTAAGGATAAGTGGAATAAATAATGTGCTCCTTCTAAGGGGAGATCAGCCTAAAATTGGTAGAAAAGTTGAAGAAATAACCCCAGATGAAGGTATTCCATTACTTAGGCAGCACTTTAAAAGGTTAAATGTAGGATTATTAATTAACCTAAACAAAGACCTAAAAGAGATTGAAGAAAGGATTAAGCTAAAGGCATCTTTTTATTTAATCACGAGGCCTTGGTACAGTAAAAAACTCGGTTCTGTTTCTAGGATGATACGAAAAAATAACTCTAAGCTTTACATTTATTTTGTTATTCTGACCGAAAAGAATAGGGAATTCCTATCAAGGTTGATCCCAAAGGAGGAGATAGTAAAAATAGAAGAACTTGAAGAAAGGATCGAAGTAGTTAAGGAGTACATCGATGGTATAGTATTCTCTTCCCCAAAGGACTACCATTCCCTCTTAACATCCCTTAAAATAGCAGGAAAAATATTGTGAGCAAAAGGTTTTAACTAACTCTAGTAGTAATTGGATAGGGTATCCAATATGGGAGAACAGAAAAGGGAGCTCGCCCTATTAAGCCTATCCATTTCAATGCTACTTTATGGTATTTCTATAACTTTAGGACCGCTCCTAACAGAGCTTCCGAACATACCGAAATCTTACTACATCTACCTTATAGTGCTTCCTCCCCTATCGCTCCTCTCGGGAAACATTGTATTTGGTAATATCTCGGACAGGTTTGGAAGAAAACCTGTCTTGGTCGTTACTCCAGCAGTATTTGGTATTGGCTTAGCGTTCTTTATAATAGCGAAGTCTTGGATATGCTATACGATAGGAGTTAGCCTAATACTATTTTCTATAGCCGGAGGGGATGAGCCTGCAATAATCTCTTATCTGGCTGAAAGTGAAGAGCCTCAAAAAAGGGGAAAAGCAATAATAATAGCTTCTAACTTCGTAAACATTGGCGCCCTTTTGGCCTCTTCAATATTTTTAACTTTTGCTTCTATAGGTGTGGAGAAAGCATTCATATCATCAATACTAGTCTTTTCCCTAATTATTTCTGTTATAATAAGAAAATCCTTACCAGAATCTTCTTCTTGGTTAGAGTCGAGAAACAGCAAATATAATATTAAAGAAGGATTAAACGGAACTAGTGTAGGCTTTCTCGTATCAATAGCAATATCAACTGTGTTAACCTACGGCCTTATATCATGGGTAATCGGCCCTTATTTTTTTGCTACCTATACATCATTAATAATATTTCTATATAATGCAGGAAACATAGCAGGGGGTTTTATAGCATATACTATAATAGAGAGGTTTTCAAGGAATTCGTTCATCCTATCTGGTTTTACTGGGGGCTTTTTAACAATAGTATTTACTACCATAATTCTGCTGTTATCACATATAGGGATATGGATATTCTTGCCTTTGCTAATAATTAACGGGATATTTGCGGAAGCCACATGGGGCACTAGGCTAGTACTTGAAAGCGAACTCTTTCCAACAAAGTATAGAGCTACGAGCATATCCCTAATTAGGGCGTCTGCTTGGATAGCATATGCGCTCTCGTCTGTATTAATAATAAACTTTACCATTATAGAACTGATCTTATATGATCTAGCTTTCTGGCTTTTGGGACTAAGTGGAAGCATAGCTTGGTACATTAAAGGGAAAGATACGAGAAACATTCCTATAGAAGAAATAGACAAATTGATATTAGGTAGTTAGTATCATAAAAGTAGTGGTGATACAAGTGGAGATAAAAGGAATAATAGTGC
>WAJZ01000051.1 GCA_015523575.1 Candidatus Hestiella acidicharens
TTCGTCTACCTTTACTTTAAGTTAAAGGGAATAGAGGTTCATTTGATTAGAAACGTAAGGAAAATAGAGCCAAACCTAAACGAGAAAGCTAGCATGGCCCTCTACTTCCCAACAGCAGGCGTCGTTTCGGTTTTCGATTTAGTAAACGCACTAGTGGAAAACTGTAGGGAAAATGGCGTTACCTTTTCCTTTAACAGAAAGGTGAGTGGGATTGAAGAAAAGAAGGAGGGCTATATTATATATACAGACAAAGGAAGCGTGGAGGCCTCATGGGTAATAAATGCCGCTGGGGTACACGCCGATGAAATATCGAGAATGGCTGGCTATGGTGGGTTTACAATATATCCTAGGAAGGGTACTTTATTAATACTTGCCGGTAAAAGGCTCTACAACCACCTTTTGGCAGAAATGCCGCTAAAGACAGATCCGAAGACAAAGGGGGGAGGGGCCCTCTTAACCTTTGACGGGAAGATGTTACTGGGTCCTAACCTAATAGAGAAGGTTTCTGATAAAGAAGACAAGTCCTCTGCCCCAAGGGACTTTAATGATATAATTAAAAAGTACCAGAGGCTTATACCTGCGTTGGCAAAGGTGGATCCCTTAGTAATATATACAGGGCTGAGGGAGGCAAGCAATACAAACGATTTCATAATAAATATACCCAAGAAGGGCTTCATGAACGTGGCAGGGATCCAATCCCCTGGCCTTACTGCGGCCCCTGCAATAGCTAGGGTTGTAGTGAAAATGCTTAGTGAAAAAGGGTTGACACTAAAAGAGAAAAGGGATTTCATCTCGCAAAGGAAAAAGAGAAAAAAGATTAAGGAACTCCTTGATGATATTAATGCTATAGAAGAGCTTGTAGGAAAAGAGCCTGACTATGGAGAAATTATATGCCCATGCGAGTTGGTTAGCAAAGCTGAAATAACAAATGCAATTAAGGAAGGACACAACGCAATCGATGAGATAAAGTTCCATACAGGTTCTTGCACGGGAGAGTGCCAAGGCTCGTACTGCCTTGTAAGGATACTTGATGCATTTACCGAGCTTGGGTTGAAAGAAGTTACAAAGAAAGGGGAAGGTTCTTGGATAGTGAGAAGGGTTGAGGGTTGAGCTAAAGGGAGAGGTAATAGTTGTGGGCGCAGGGCCGAGCGGGATTAGGGCCGCTTGGAGCGCCTTAGAAAAGGGTTTCAAAACCATTGTATTCGAGTGGGATGAAAGCTTCGGTGGGATAAAGAAGTTGCTAGGTCATAGCGTAAAGTATCCGGAGGAGGCAAAGCTCTTTAATAAAACAACGGTCGTGAGGCTCCAATACAACCCCAAGGGAAAGCACAGGCTAATAGCGCTGGCTAGAGGAAAGGTATATGAAGTTGAGGGCGAAAGGGTCGTTGTGGCAACTGGTAGCAGGGACTTGACAGCGGCTGGCGCCAGGATAGCTGGTGATAGGCCTTCTGGAATATTTACTGCAACAGAGGCTTTGAGGCTAATAAACGGTGGCTATGTTATAGGAAATGATGTTATTGTTTATGGTAATAATGAGATGGCAATATCGCTTTCTGTTTTGCTTGCATCAAAGGGCTATGCTGTAAGGTTAGTAGCACCTGAAGGTTTTCATAGTACCTTGAAAAACGTAGAGGTACTTAGCGGGTTAATAACAACGGTTTTAGGTAAAAGAAGGGTTAGGGGAGTAGTTGTAAAAGGCTTAAATGAAGGTAATGAAGTAGAAGAGCCCTGTGATACGCTCATCATCTCAAGGGGATATAAGCCGATGATAAAGCTGATAGAGGACTTGAAAGTTAATATTGATTGGAGAACTGGTAGCGCTTTAGTAAACGAGAACTTCGAAGCGTTAAAAGGCATTTACCTAGTTGGTGGTAGCCTAGCCCCATTTGAATTAATGGAAAACATAGAAAAAAGTGGAAACCTTGAATTTGGCACTTCTTTAAATCATGGAATCGATATAGTCGCTGGAAAGGGCTTAAGATTTGTTGTCCCTCAAATGCTGGGCTCACCAAAGGAATTTACCCTTTTCTATTCCTTATTAAAACAACCATCAAGGCTTTTTATTCCAGAGGAAAACATCGAAATAGATGTAAATAAAAGGGAGGGATACCTTTCGGTAAGACCCAGCAATAACAATAAAACGCTAACAATAGAAGCCTATGAATAAACGTTGAGATTTAGGTATGGCAAAAATATTTAAACGCCGTTAAAGAATATAGGCAATGGAGGCGGAAGCCTTGTTTAAAGAGGGTGGAAGTTGTGCATGAAGAAATGATGCGCAAGGAAGTATTGGACTTCATAAGAAAGAGAGGCTACGTCAATGTCTTGGAGATAGCTAGGAAGTTCAAGGAACCACCCGATAAAATAGAGCTATTGCTTCAACAGTTTGTTGAGCTTGGATACCTAGATTACGCTTCATCGAACTGCGTGTCTAAGGCTTGCAACGTGTGCCCCTTGAGGAGCACTTGCCCCGCGAGGAATAGCAACTACAGATATTACAAGGTGAAAAAATTTGCAAACGCTAGCAGAGGTTGAGGAGGGGAAGAGCGTAAGAATAGTAGAAATCATGGGTGGGTATGGTCTTATTTCAAGGCTCCTAAGGTTAGGCATAATTAAGGGGGTAGTAGTATCGGTTGTTAGAAACAGGGGGCCTGTTGTACTCAGGTTTGGTGATTCCGTTTTTGCCATAGGGAGGGGTATGGCAATGAAGATATTGGTAGAAGAGGTGGTACGCGTTGAGCAGTAGGGAAGGGCTAAAGCTGGTAGAGAAAGAATATGTCGTAGGTCTAATAGCCCTTCCTAATGCAGGTAAAACAACGCTGTTCAACTTCCTTACAGGTTCAAGGGGTTACGTTGCAAACTGGCCTGGCAAGACTGTCGAGGTTTATACAGGCTTTGTGGAAAGAGACGGAAAAAAGGTTAAACTTATAGACCTTCCCGGTATACAAAGCCTACACACGCTAAGCAAGGAAGAGGAGCTGACAAAGGAATTTATATTAAGCAAAAAATACGATGCATTAGTCTTGCTTGTCAACCTAGAGTCCTTGTATAGATCCCTATACTTTGCCCTCCAGGTATTGGAGGTAACGAACAAGGTCATTGTTGCAGTAAGCAAGCTAGACACCGCAGCTTCTAGGGGAGTAAAAGTAGATATCAAGAAGCTTGAAGAATTGCTTAAAGTGCCTGTAGTTGCAATAAGCTCATTAAAAAACATTGGAATTGACGAACTAATAAGTAAAACTATAGCAGTTGCTGAGAATAAATACAAAGGGAAAGGTAAATATAAGCTAAACTATGGGATCCTAGAAGAATACATCTCAAAATTAATGGCTATGGGCGAAGAGAGGGGCATAGCAGTTCGCCTTATTGAAGGGGATCCGTACCTATTAGATAAGATTAACCAAGATAAAATGATCAAAGTCGAGGAGTTGAGGAAGGGGATTAAAAAAAGGCTTGGAATAGACCCGGAGGAACACATAGCAAGGGTTAGGTATGAAGAGGTCGAGAGGATAGTAAAGCAAAGCGTAAATTACACGGAGCGATTAATCAGAGGCAAAACCTTTGGTGAGAAGTTTGATGATTTTATACTAAGCAACTGGGTATTAGGCACCCTTACGCTTCTTTCCTTAACGATAGCAGGCCTTTTTGTTATATTCGCCATAAACACTGGCTTTCCACTAAACTGGGTACTAGACAACGTTGGCCTTTCTAACTGGGCAACATTCATAGAAAACTATAACCTTGGCGGGTTAATATCCCTAGGCTTTTCCCTTTTGGGCAACGACCTTGTAAAACCTTTAATGCTCATGCTAAATGCCCCTACTTGGTCTATAGACTTGGTTGTTAATGGTGTTATAGCGGGCATTAGCGCCGTTTTGAGTTTCGTACCGCTGGTTTATATGATAAACGTTTTCATGGCCATAGTCGATGATAGTGGGCTTATGGCAAGGAGCTCTGTGATCTTCAGCAAGATATCTAGAATAGCTGGGGTTAGTGGCAAGGCAATATTTCCCATGGGCATAAGCATAGGTTGTAATGTGCCTGGCGTGTTAGCAACTAGGATACTTGAGGATGATAAGGAGAGGTATAGGGTAATACTTGCCCTTCCATTTATAATATGCCAGGCAAGGCTAATTGTGATGATATTTATGCTATCAGCATTCATAATTTCTCCATTGTTGCAAACAAGCTCGATGCTGTTTTTCTACCTGCTTTCATTTGTGATGTTTGCTATAGCAGCTAGGCTAGTCTCTACCATAAAAACCTACAGGAGTGAAGGGGAAGAGTTTGCTGTAGAGCTCCCACCATATCACTCCCCCAGCTGGAAGGTAGTGAACTGGATTTCATGGGATAGGAGCAAGAGCTTTATAACAAAGGCCGGCACAGTCATATTTCCAGCAAGCATTGTGCTGTGGCTAATAACGCACATAGGAATGCACGGCTATACTACGATACCGGCGCAATCCCTAGGATACATATTGGGAAGCTGGGTTATCAAAATTTTCAAACCGATGGGCATAAACGATTGGCAACTAGGCCTGGCACTCCTCTCAGGGGTCATGGCAAAGGAGATAGTCATCGAGAGCCTTGCGATAGCTTTCTCTACTGATAATCCGATTGTTGCCGTTAGGGCCCTCCACTTAACGATACCGCAAACCCTTTCTATCTTAACCTTCATTATGCTTTACGTGCCATGCATCGCAACCCTTGCAGTTATATATTCGGAAACGAAAAACCTGAAGTTCGTTTTCCTCAACTTATTTACTGAAATCTCGCTAGCCTTAGTCGCCTCCTATGTGGTCTATGCAGCCTTAAGTTTCCTACCGTTATAGGGCTAATCATTAGTGAAATCATTTTTACTTGATGTTTACTCAATGCTATCCAGGTATTCCTTCAACGCCATCGCATTATTATATATCCTTTCCTTGGAAGAATAAAGAAGCGTCACATTGCTTGTCTTCGATAATTCTTTTATAAATGAAATCTTTTCACCCTTATTCCTCAACTCTTCAAAATACCTGCGTTTGAACTCTTCCCATTTATTTTTATCATGGGAAAACCATTTCCTCAATTCGCTGCTGGGCGCTATGTCTTTCATCCAATAGTCAATCCTTGCCTCCTCTTTTCTTAGTCCCCTTGGCCATAGCCTGTCCACCAATATCCTTATACCGTCTTCCTCTTCATAAGCATCATAAACCCTTTTCACCCTAATCAACGCCCTCACCCAATACAAGGTAGCTTAGGTGCTTTCAAAGTTGATAAGAGGAAAGGCTACTCTGGTTCACCATAACCGCCCCCACCTGGCGTCTCTATAATAACCTCATCTCCTTCCTCCAATACCATGGACATCAAGGGGTTTATTGATATAACTTCGCCGTTCGCCTTCCTTATGACTACCCTAGCCTTCTTGCCCTCTCTACCACCTCCCACACCCCATGGAGAGGAGAGGAACCTGCTAGCCATGATGGAAATTCTTGTTTTTGATAATACCTTAAAGGACCTAACCATGCCATCACCACCCCTATACCTTCCATTACCTCCGCTACCCTCCCTTATCGTATATGAAGTAAACATAATTGGGTAGGTAGCCTCAGCGACCTCGATTGGGGTATTCATGGTATTAGTCATGTTTACATGCACACCGGAAATTCCGTCAGAGTTAGGCCTAGCGCCGCTCCCCCCGCCTATTGTTTCATAATATGCCCACCTTTGTCCCTTTTTCTCATCAAACCCACCCATCATAACGTTCATCATTGTTCCGCTACCGGCTGCCGGAACCCTTGAGGGGATAGCCTTTGAAAGCGCGAGGAATATAAGGTCTGCTATCCTTTGGCTAGTTTCTAGGTTACCGCCAGATACTGGAGCAGGTGGCACTGGATTTATTATTGTGCCGCTTTCCGCCCTTAGGTCAATGATAGAATAGAAGCCCTCGTTTACCGGTATTTCTACACGCATTACAGACCTTATTGGGAATGATACTGCAGAAAAAGTAACACCTAGCACCGCGTTAAACGGCATCTCTACCTGCTTTGGGGCATTTGGAAACTCAACAAGTATTTTGTTTTTGGCTATCGTAACCTTTCCCTTTAGCTTTACTAATTCATGCTGGCCAACTTCAAGGTAGTCTTCGGAGAAATACGTGCCTTCAGGCCATTTGTTTATTTCATCAACTGCAAGCTTGAAGGCATGGGCGATGCTACTTTTCCAGCCATCAAGCACATCCTTTATGCCATATTTCGATATTAGCTCTCTAACCCTTCTAATGCCAGCTATGTTCGCCGCTATTTGGGCCTTAAAGTCGCCATCGCTAATCCTAGGTACCTTTACGTTTGATAAGATAATGCTAAGTATATCCCTCCTTATATTCCCTTTCTCGACAAGCTTTAAGGGGGGTATTATGAGGCCTTCTTCATATATGGAGGTGGCAAATGGGTTTATGCTGCCATAGCTAGGCCCTCCTATGTCTATGTGATGGGCTTTATTTACAACGTAACCTATTATATTATCTCCATGATAAATTGGAGATAAGAGCGTAACGTCGTTCAAATGGGTTCCTGTTATGTAAGGATCATTGGAAACTATCATGTCCCCTTCGTTAAGCCCTATTCCCTCTTTTTCTATTTCTTTTAAGAGGAGCTTTACTCCAACCCTAAGCGAGCCTAAATGGACAGGTATGTGCTCGGCTTGCGCAACGATGTTACCGTTGCTGTCGGCTATGGCACAACTGTGGTCAGACCTTTCCTTTATATTTGGAGAAAGGGAGGACCTCCTTAGGGCAACGCCCATTTCCTCTGCTATGAAAGAGGATGCCTTAGAGATTATTTCCCAAGGGACCACATTTAGCACCTCTCAATAATTATGCTCCTCATTGAAATAACGCTGGCTGTCCAACCATCGGGTACAACCGTCGTAGAGGAGTACTCTTCTATAATCGCTGGACCTTTAATTGAGAATCCTTTAGGTAACCCCTCCCTCCCGTATATCGGTACCTCCTCCCAGTGATCCCTTATTATAGCTTCCCTATATCCTGAGGGGCTTTTAACCCCATTTTCTCTAGCTTCTCCAAGGCCAACCTTCTTCCTCTTTTTTATTGCAAATACCCTAGCAGAGACCACCTCTATTGGTATAGATAAAGTAAATCCATAGGTTCTTTTATGTAACTCCTCAAACTCCTTCTCTATCTCGTGCCTATCAAATGATGTGACTTGAAGCCTTAGCTCGTAGCCTTGACCTTCATACCTCACATCAACGTATCTAAGAAATTCATCAACATCCCCTAGCTTTTCCCTTAGCTTGGCTTCCAGTTCAGAGAACGCTTGTTCAAGGTCCTTTGGAAAGGCCTTCCTGGCCTCGAACCTAGAATCGGCTAGCAGAAGGCCTAAAGCACTAAATAGTCCAGGTTCAGGCGGTATTACTATGCTTTTTACCCCTATCTCTTCCGCAAGGTATGCTGCATGCATTGGCCCCGCACCACCAAAGGCCATTATTGTAAATGAAGAAGGGTCTAGTCCCCTTTCAACTGTTACCAGCCTCACTGCCCTAGCCATTTCCAGGTTTATTAGCTCTAACGCTTGGAGCGAAACCTCTGTAGGCTCCCCTAAAGCCTTCAGGGCACTTATAGCTAAGTCTTTTCTCAGCTTTATTTGTCCACCAGCTAGGTTTTCGCCTAGCCTCCCTATGGCCAGGTTCGCGTCAGTAATAGTTGGTTTGTCTCCTCCCCTCCCATATGATGCCGGTCCTGGTTCAGCGCCAACGCTAATTGGGCCAACGTTGAGCCCTCCTGCCTTATCCCTCCATATTATTGTTCCACCGCCTGCTGAGACCTCTGCTAGGTCTATGAAGGGGAACCTAATCGGATACCCAGAGCCCTTAACTATCCTTCCATGATGGGATTCTCCACCTACCTCATATTCATCAACAATCTCTATCTCATTGTTTATAATAGAGCTAGCCTTTGCGGTGGTTCCACCCATGTCAAATCCGATAACGTTTTTAATTCCTAGAAGCTTGGAAAGTTCGAGGGCGGCTATGGCCCCAGCCGCAGGTCCTGACTCTATAAGCTGCACTGGCCTTTCTATAGCTTCCTCTAGGCTGATAAGGCCTCCAGCACTTGACATTATTGAGAACCTAGGGCTTCTAAGCCCTGATAGGGAAGAGGCTAGGCTTGATATATAAGATGATACTATAGGCTGCAACAAAGCATTTATTATAGCCGTTGAAGTTCTTTCATATTCCCTTGGCTCGGGGGAGACGTCGCTTGATATAGTTATAAAGCTGAAGCGATCCTGGAGCAGCTCCTTTACCTTTCTTTCATTTTCATCGTTTGCATAAGAGTTTAAAAAAGACACGGCTATGGAAACTACGCCCTTTTTGACCATATCATTAGCAATATCATTGATTTCATCTTCATCTATACCCTTTAACACCTTACCTTCATAGGTAGTCCTTTCATTCACCTCATACCTTAGTTCCCTCGGAACAAAAGGCCTTGGCTTCGTGAAGAAAGCATCATATAGCTTTGGCCTGTTCTGCCTCCCTATTTCTATAATATCTTTAAAACCCTTCGTCGTTATTAGTGCCACTCTAGGTAGCTCCAAGTTTATTTGGCCTAATATTGAATTTGTCGCTATAGTAGTCGCGTGGAGCACCTCCTCTACCTCATTTAAGCCCTTGGACTTCTTTATGGAATCTATAACCCCTAAAGCCGGATTTAAAGGGGTTGTGGGAACCTTTGTTATCCTCAATTTCCCTTCATTATCTATATAAATAGCATCAGTAAACGTACCCCCTACGTCTACTGCTATAGTTGACATTGTTGCACCCCTCTTTAGGATTCGTTTTTAGGCAATTAAACAATACCATCAAAGGTTAAGGATACAACATCCTGATATTTTATCCTTTCTAAAAAATAGAACTGGGTGAGGCGTAGTGGGCAAAATACTTCTATCAACGATCAGGCTTAGGGAAGAGGCTTCATACCTTGAAGCGCATGGCCTGCGTATCTTAAATCCTCCAGAAGCAGTTGCAAGCAAAGAGTGGATAGAAGAAAACATCAAGGAGGCAGACATTATGCTCCTTTCTAATCATGGTTTAGAAAGGGGCACCATGGAAAAGGCTATCAAGCTAAAGCTTGTGGTTACAACAACTAGTGGATATGACCACATAGATGTAGAGTATGCAGAGGAGAGAGGAATATGTATAGCTAACCAACCAGAGGCCATAGCCTTTTCTGTGGCTGAGCATGCAATAGGTATGACAATAGCGTTAACAAAAAACATCGTTACTGGCTATAACTATGTGTGGAACGGCCTATGGGATAGGTATCCTCGCTTCCTCTTAGGAAACCTGATTAGGGGGAAGTGCGCCTCAATCATAGGAATGGGAAGGATAGGTGCGTTGATATCAAAATACCTTAGAGAACTTGGTGTAGGGAAAATACTATATTATAGCAGGAGAAGGAAGCCAGAGCTCGAGGTGCTATTTATGGCAGAACCCTCTTCCTTAGAAAGGATATTTACGAGTTGTGACATAATATACATAACACTTCCCTTGACAAAGGAAACAGAGAACTTAATTACATATGATTTGCTGAGGAAAGCAAAGAAAGGATCAATAATAGTGAACCTAGGGAGAGGAAAGGTATTAAAGCTATCAAATATAATCAAGTTGCTTGAAGAGAGGAGTGATGTAAGGCTTGCATTAGACGTCATGGAGAATGAGCCTTTTTCAGATATAGGGGTTCTTAAAGGTTACAAAGGGAGGGTATTGATTAATCCACACATTGCAGGAGACAGCTATGAATCGTGGAATGCAACGCTAAAGATGGCTTTGAGGCAGATAGTTGACTATGTTGAGAAAGGAGTGGTGTGGAATCCTGTAACTAATGCTTGTAGAGGAAGCCATGATATTAAAGACTATTGGGAAAGCTTGCCCTAGCTTAACGCGCTTGATGGCTCGTTTTCGTTACCCCTAGTAAGAGATGTTAAGGCTGCTATAACCAAAATTCCTATTAAGAATATGAAGGAAAAGTGCATCCCATGAACAAAGGAAGATGAGACTCCACCTATGAGCTTTGAGGTGCCAACAAATATCTCAAAGGCTACTTTTCTTGGTATGACAAGGGTAGATGCAATAATTACTATTATGAAGCTTCCCATTATCCCTATGCTAGAAAAAAGCCTTGATAGACCTGAAGCCGTTCCAAACCTATCAGCCTTGCTGCTTTTCATGATAGCGCTATTATTCGCGGGCCAGAACATGGATGCTCCTATACCAATTATCGCAGAGCCAAGCAATACCAGGTCTATGCTACTATTTACACCCAGCCTCATGTAAACAAGGATGCCAGCTATTATGACTAAGGTACCTAGGGTTGCTAGCCTCCTAGCCCCATACCTATCTGAAAGCCTACCCATTATCGGGGCCAACACGGAGCTTATTAGATATCCTGGGAGGAGGAGGACCGCTGCGTAGAAAGGAGTAAAGCCCCTTACGCCCTGGAGGTACATAATTAGCATGAAATTAACGCCGATATAACCTAACGCTTGGAAAAAGAGTGCAAGGATTGAGTTCCTGAATACTTTGTTGTCGAACATCTCCAGCTTAATTATTGGGTTTGGGTTCCTTTTCTCTATTATTATAAGCGGGTAGATGAGCGCAAACCCTATCAGAAGCATTGCTAGGTCAAAGCCATTAATGCCAATAGAAGCAATCGTTACCCCAGAAAATAGGATGAGCGCAAGTAGGCCCCCTATCAATATAAGGCCTGGGAAGTCAAGCTTTTCATAAACCCTTCTGTTTATGTTAATGTACTTGACAGCCAGTAAAAACATCACAGCACCTATCGGTACATTAATAAAAAATATATACCTATAACCTACATATGTTGTTATTATACCGCCAAGGATTATACCTACCATAGCGCCTATGTTCCACCCCATGCTAGTAAAACCATAGGCCCTTCCAAGCTTGCTGTGCTCAAACGTATCTGCTATTATAGCCCCACTGTTTGAGGACATCATGGCCCCTCCAAATGCCTGAACTGCTCTAAAAGCGATTAGGGAGAATGCATTTGGTGCAATGCCGCAAAGGAAGGAAAAGATGGTAAAAATGGCTATCCCATAGTTGAAAACCCTTGACCTGCCAAAGATGTCTCCTATCCTTCCCAGTTGGGTTGCTGCAACCGCTGAAACCAGCATGTAAATCAATATTACCCAAATAATCGTTGCTAGGTTTGAGTGTAGGGCCTGTGTAATTGCAGGGAATGCCAATAATACTATAGTTGAGTCTATGGAGGCCATGAAGACGCCCATAACTAAGACTCCAAGTATTATTTTTTGTTGCCTTTCACTAACCTTTCTCTCGCCTTTTTTTATGATAAGCTGTTCCATCTTAATCCTTAAATTTATAGACAAGGGCGAGCTTTTAAAATTTAGCCAAGGAATATATCTCTGCCAAATATAAAAATGCGTAGCGCTACCTTATCAGAAGGCGCTAAAAACATAATTAGCCTAGAGAAGTATTAGGTAAAACAGGCAAATTGATACCTTTCTAGTTGCCAAATTACTACAGGACCTTTACTATTTTCTTTGAGAACCTAAGCTTAAACCCATATCCCATTGATATCAATTCATATATCCTTTCCTTATCTGTAATGGACACTCCACCAATTATACTTGCAATGCCTTGAAAGGCTTCTGAAACCATAGGTGTTGTCGGCCCCGTTACTATTAGGTAGGAATTTTTCGAGTGCTCCGCTATCCTATCGATAGTCTTCGTAGCGATGGTCGACCCAGAAGCTATTATATAGTCCATATCGTCAAGCATGTATTCCTCTTCATACCAAGGATATACAAAGCTTTCCCTTTGCGGTCTTAACTCGAAAACGTATAAGCTAACTTTATCCTTCAGCCTATCAATATAATTCTTAAAGTAGCCTATTATCGCTACCTTTGAATTGTTTTCAATTGTTATGTAATCCAAAGGGTCCCCATACAATACATTAGATTTATCGCTTAGGGCATTTATTGTAGCGATTCCAATGCTTACTTCTACCGGGTCATGAGAGTTTATTAGCTGTGAAGCTAGGTCTGCCTCCCTAGGTACTTCCTTTATTTCCCTCATAGGGTTTACCCATTCTTTATAGACCCAGGATACGCCTGCATTACCGTCATCTAGCTCGACGTATGCGTATTGACCTACCAAGACCCTCTTTATCTTCTTGTTCTTTCCCTTATCAACGCCATAATCTACTAAAGACTTGAGTATGTTCATTTTTGCCTTCCTATTTAAAGTAATCATGGAAACTAATTAATAAATAAGATCAAAGGTGATTAGCGCAAGCATTATAGTGAGATGGAATTATAGTTTTGCCTATTTCCTATAGCAAAGAAACCTTTATATAAAAAGAATAAAAGCCAACTGCCCTATCTCTAAAACGGTGTCAAGGTTGGCAAGGCTTTTTGGAACAGACGGCATTAGGGGCATAGTTGGTGAGTTGCTGACGCCTGAATTCTCGCTGAAAATGGGTAGGGCCATAGGCGCGTACTTTGGGAAAGGTTCTAGAATCCTTATTGGTAGGGATGTGAGGATAGGTGGAGACATGATTTCAAGGGCCTTGGCCTCGGGTCTCATGGCAGAGGGCATAAAGGTATATGATGCTGGGTTAATCCCAACACCTGCTCTTCAGTTTATCATTAAAAGCCTTGGATTTGATGGAGGAGTTATGGTAACTGCCAGCCACAATCCACCCCAATATAATGGCTTAAAGGTTATAGCAAGCGATGGCATCGAAATACCTCATGAGGAAGAAAGCATAATAGAAGACTATTACTTTAGTGGACACGCTTCCAAGCTTCCAATAAGGTCGTATGATAATGAAGTAATGCAAAGGAGAGACCTCATAGAAACCTACGTTAACGCAGTCTTACAGCAAGTAGATGTAGAACTAATATCAAAGAAAAATTTTAGAGTTGTTATAGATTGCGCAAACAGCGTTGGAGCCCTCACATCCCCGTTATTGCTAAGAAAGCTTAACGCTAAGGCCCTCTCTATAAATTGCAGCCTAGACCCATACTTTCCGGGCAGAAACCCAGAACCTACCGTAGAAAATTTAGAGCTGACGTCGAGGTTTGTCCTAGATTCAAAGGCTGATGTTGGATTTGCCCATGATGGAGACGCCGATAGGGCAATGGTTATTGATGATAGTGGTGTAATGCAGTGGGGGGATAGGACTGGGGCAATTTTAACTTACTTCTCCTCTAAAAGGTGGAAAGAATACCCAAAGGTTTCATACACTGCCGTTTCCAGCGGAATCCTAGTAGAGGAATACCTAAAGCCTAGGGGGATAGACGTTATTTGGACGCCTGTTGGTAGCGTTACTATAGCTAGGATGATAAAGTCAAAAGGGGGTGCGATAAGTGGATTTGAAGATAATGGGGGCTACCTACACGTACCGCACCACATAGTCAGGGATGGAGCAATGACTATAGCCCTTGTGTTAAACATGATGGCAGAATCGAATGAAAAGTTGAGCAAGGTTTATGATTCAATTCCGCAATACTATGCGCTAAAATCAAAAATAGAGGCAACAAAAGAGGAGGCCTCTTGTGCTGTAGATGTTGTGAAGGAAGCATATTCCTCTTATAGGCAAATAACCATTGATGGAGTAAAGGTAATAGGTGATGATTTTTGGCTTCTAGTAAGGCCAAGCGGTACTGAACCCCTTCTCAGGGTTACTGGGGAGGCAAAGGATAAGGAAAAAATAAAGAATCTAATTGATGAAACAATAGCCTTGGTAAAAGAGAAATGCATGGGGTGAAAAGATGAGGTATTACTTCTTTGAACTCCTTGCCTGCCCGGAGTGTAAAAGCCCTGACCTGCTCCTCTATGAACTGAAGGTAGAGGAAAGCAAGGCCAACGTGGATCCTGAGAGGGTAAGGTGTAAGGAATGGTGCTCTTATTTAAGGAAGCCTGCTGGCGAGGTTCCGCTTGAGACTTGCAAAAAATGCGTAAACTTAGAAGTAGTAGATGGAATAATAATATGCAAAAACTGCGGCAGGTGGTACCCAATAATAGACGGAATACCAAGGATGATTAATGATAAGTATAGAAAATATCATGAAGATAAGCAATTCCTAAGCAAATACAAAGATAAGATACCTGTTGAGATAAGGAAGCTTATGAAAATACCAGAAATAAAATAGGCTTTGGGCGTAAATAATATATTGGTGATGCATATGGCAGGCACCCCCGTTTGGCTTACCATAGGCATAGCGC
>WAJZ01000052.1 GCA_015523575.1 Candidatus Hestiella acidicharens
CCTCTCCTATGGAATTTATACTAGATGCTACTACTGGAATCCCATAGGACATTGCCTCAATTATAGTTAGGGCATACGCATCATACCTAGTTGGAAGCAAAAGTATATCAGAGGCAGGAAATATCTTACCATAGAGCTCGGAGTCAAGTGGATTGCTGTAATAAATGATCCTCCTATTGCTCATAACAGCTTTCCTTATCGATGGGGGTAGCACGCCAATATATATAAGCTTTATCTCATTAAAGTCCTTAGCTAGTTTTGAGAATACCTTCAAGACTATGTCTCCACCTTTCCTATAAAAATCCCTTCCAATAAATAGTATGTTAATGCCATTATGTTCTATGCGCTCTTTCTTCACATCTATTGGCGGGGGGATTACCTTAACCTTAGATTGATCAACTCCATCATCCACAAAACCTTTTTTAGCCCAGTTGGACCAAGTGATTATTGCCTTACACGGAGATGAATTGAGATAATAGACTAGGAACTCCTTTGCAGCTTTATATGTGAAGTTTGAACTACCATAATATTGTTTAAGGAATTGGCTTGGGCTTTCGTCATTTTCGTGAACCCATGGTCTGCTGTATAGGTAAAAATTCCAGAAAAAAGAATGTATTAACTTTTCATCCTTTGGCCTTGGTTGCGAGAAACCTTTTAAAACAAGGGTCTTTATGACTTTAAAGAAGTTTTTTGCATTGAACTCGTAATGCGAAACGTTATTTATTATACCAGTTAAACCATTAAAAATGGAATATACAATACCTGGTGGTGGGTGCTTATACCTTAGATACGACCCTCTCCTTAGCTTCTTAGTCCTTTTATCGATCTCAGATACTATCATTACCTTCATTTCAGCTTAACCCTAATCTGCAACATTATAGCGCTTCATAATTTCCTCCCTGCTCAACACCCTCATGTATTCTTTAGATATAGGGAAAAGCTCAGACCTAAACTCGTTAGAGCTCTTCCACCTTACCGTCGGGTATATAAGCTCTTTCATCTTAGCAGCCCTATCCTTGTATTTCAAAACGACCTCGAATATCTCCCTTATTGTATCCCTTATATCTTTTTTCCTATAAAATCCTAGGGAGGGAAGTATTTTATGCTCAACGTTATAGTAGTGCTCTTCTGCTTCTACCCTAGGATTTTCTATCCTCCTGAACGATGGGTTTATTCCATATTCGTTTGCTATCTCTGCTACGATTTCGGCTAGTTGTAGTGTATTATATATTTCATCAAGCTGATTAACTATTCTATACTCCCCTTCTCTGGGCGGATTTTCTAGCAGTAATGTTAAGGCATTAATGCTGTCATATAGAGACAAGAAGCCCCTGGTTTGTTTTCCTATCCCATAGATGAGCAATTCATTTAACAAAACAGACTGGACAACGTATTTATTAATAACCGTTCCCCAATTGGAATCGAAATCAAACCTAGTTGCAAGGGCATCATCAATAATCTCATCTACCTTAACGCCGTAAACAACACCCTGCATCACATCAGTAGCCCTAATATTATACAATTTGTTGGCAAGCAACAAATTGTACGTATCAAATATCTTAGTTAAATGGTAATAGCTCTGACCGAATCTAGGGAACATTACCTTTGCTTTCCTTCCATGAAGCTCTATTTCTATGTCACCCTCAGTAATATCAATACCAGGAGTACCGTACTCTCCAAGGGTTCCCATTTTTAATAGATGAGCACCAGGAGAATGCCTAGATATAGAAAACATTATGTTTATGTTTGCAACAACGTTGTTAACCTCTGTATACAACACATGCTCCTGGTCTACCATGCTAAAAGGAGCACTCCTTTGCTGGGCTAGGTGCACTACAGCTTCTGGCTTATACTTTGATATTATTTCATCTACTTGCTCCGGATCCCTGGCGTCACACGGCTCAAATACCAAATTTTCTTTGTTGAAAAATTCTTTATAGTAATGCAACCTTTCTGCCATAGATTTTATGGGGATAAGGGAATCAGATTTTACAGATTTCACCAAACTCCTCGTAGAAAAATTATCAACCAATACTATAGGTTCATTATATCTAACACCTAGGTGCAAAGCTAATGCCCAACCTATGTACCCGTCGGCACCAAATATCATAATTGGCCCTTTCATGTTCACACCTATGGATGTTGTGATACGATAAAATTAAATAACTTGGGTACACAAAGTATAGACGCAACGTCTATATTCCTATAATGAGAGGCCAAAACCCTTCAAAAAGGACTCAATTTTCTTTATTTCCTTTATGAACACCTTCCCCTTTTCTGTTAATACAAAAAATCTGGAATCATTATCTTTTACTTCTTCTATGAAACCCCTGGTCTTTAATTCATCAATATACTTCACTAACCTATCATAAGGCAGGTTTGCACTATACATTATCTTAGTTAAACGTGCATTCTCCTCTTTTTCTATTGACTCAAGTATGTCTAAGTAGATCTTCACCCTTGACCTGTTCCTCTTTCTTTCACCCAATATGACCACTCCTTACTAAAAAGATTAAGAGCATGAGAAATCCAACAAACTGTACTGTATTCGATATGACGTAATAATACTCGGAGAAGGCCAAGGATGAAAATAGGAAGCCTATGTGGGAAATCAGCATTAGCGAAAAGGATATTAACACTAACAGGGAAAAGGTCTTCTTATCCCTACTGTGAACTAGGAAGCCTAGAAACACAATAAATGCCAAGAAGAAGATAATTATAAGCTGTGATGCATCAAATATAAGTGTTCTTAGAAGGAAATACTGCTTCTTCTTAAATAAGACGTATGCCAGGGGTAATGCAAGGCTCTCTTTTGGCCAATATGTTTCTTTCGAGTAGCCTATCGCTATAATTGCGTATGATATGAGTTGCAATACCAAATAAAACACCGAAGACGTATATGATAGCCTATAGTCGTCTGGAAACTTAAACAGGTTGAAAGCAAAGAGGAGCATTAATACTCCTTGCATGAGGAGGCCTATGCCGAGTAACGCGAATCCCATACTTATGTAATTTAATACCGTTTCTTGAATTAACCTATTATATTTAAAGGAAACATAGCTAACAGAAAAGCCAATAATAGCGCTAACTACGTCTAGTATCGCATTTAAGTTCAGGTATACCAATGGTATTCCTGTACCTTGGCTTATTATTGCCGTTCCCCTCTATAATTAAACTTCTAAGGTATAATAAACGCTAATGCCATTCCTAACAATACTTCCATTAATGAAAAACATCAATATTTTTATCATTAAATTTTCATGAATCCTTTTCGGTTAGCTTAGAACTTATCATTGGGAATGGAATAACCTCTTTTATACTGTAATCTCCTGTAAACAGCATAACTAGTCTATCTACACCAACACCAAGCCCACCAGTCGGTGGCATCGCATAGCCGAGGGCCTTTACGAAGTCAAAGTCGTAGGGGTGGGCTTCCTCGTCGCCTTTTTTCATCATCTCTACCTCCGCTTTAAATAACCTATCTTGTAAGAGAGGATCGTTTAGCTCTGTATATGCATTAGCAAGTTCCATCCCACCTATGTAGAGCTCAAACCTCTCTACATAGCCCTTCTTCGTTCTGTGAGGTTTGCAAAGAGGGGTTGTCTCTATAGGGTAGTCTAAGACGAACGTAGGCTCAACTATGTTGTCTGCTACCAACTTATCAAACAACTTTTCTATCATTAACCCTCTTAGATATAGGTTGCCTCTAGGCTTTTGCCCTATTTCATCAAGTATCCTTTTCAATTCATCGTCACTCATCTTCTCTACATCTTTTCCAAGAACATGGGAAAGGGAGTCTATCATTGAAACCTTTTTGAACGGCGCCTCAAAGTCTATCTCGTATTCTTTTCCATTTATTAACTTTTTTATCCTCATATCATCTAACACCGCCTTTGCAACTTTCTTTATCAGGTCTTCAGTTAGCTTCATGATGTCGTTATAATCTGCGTATGCCCAGTATAGCTCTAACATTGTAAACTCAGGGTTATGGGTAGCGTCTATATCTTCGTTCCTAAAAACCTTACCTATCTCAAAGACCTTGTTAAAACCTCCAATAATGTACCTTTTTAGGTAAAGCTCTAACGATATTCTAAGGTACCAATCCTCATCCAAGGCATTGATGTGAGTTTTGAAAGGTTTTGCCAATGCACCACCATATACAGGTTGCAATATTGGCGTTTCGACTTCTACAAACCCTTTTTCATATAAATAAGACCTTATCTCCTTTATTATGTTAAACCTCTTAAGCATTGCATGTCTTGCTGCCTTGTTATATAAAAAGTCTACGTACCTATGAGCATATCTGAATTCTGCTGTAAGCTTGGACCAGTCAGGAGGTTCCAAGAGGGCCTTCGATAGCAATTGGTATTCTTTTACCCTTAGTGTTAGTTCTCCCTTAAGGGTATAAAATAGATCGCCTTTTACACCTATTATATCTCCCCTCCCAATTACGCGTAAGAACTCATCATATTTCTTACCAAGCTCATTTACCCTTGCATATACCTGAAGCCTTTCCCCCTCATCAAAAATATCGACAAATGCTGCCTTTCCATGCCTTCTTATATTCGCAACCCTACCCACGGTCGATATATCAAAAACGAAGGGATCGTGGCTCTTACTCTGTAGCTTTTTCGCTAATTCCTTTATCTCTGCAATAGAATGAGAGTAATTGAACTTATGAGGGTAGGGATTTATGCCTCTTTCTACAAGCTCCCTTAATACCTTTAGCCTCTCTTCATCCCACTTCAATACTTGCACCTAATATTCAGGAATAATACTTTAAGATTTAAATGTTACCAAGGATCTAAAAAAGAACCATTATGTTATTGCGCTAATGATTCGCTTATAAAAAGTTCGCAAGGTTCAAACTCTTTTCTATCCATGATAAATCTCTTCCCTACTACAAGCTTTCCTCTTAACCTTATAGGCATGAACAAGAGGGCCCCACCAACATAAGAAGTGGCGTACATAACATTATCATATTCTGTGTTTAGCGGTAATGTATAGTAATCCTTTACTAATCCAGACATTATGTAAAGGGTTGTTACGTTATTGCTATACCTCCTAATGATAGAGTTTAACTCTAATTGTTTATATATTTCAACATCGGCAATCATCTCCAAGAGTATATCCAAGCCAATGTTAACTACAAAAAGTGGCTTTTCCTTTTCTTCGATTTTATTTGCGTGGTCAAAATAATCTACTATCGAATTCATATTTGGATCAATACCATCGAATATGTAATTCTCTAGGAGCTTATCTACAGCTCCTTTTTCAACTGGCATCCTATGCAAACAAGAACTTATTTGATATCTCAGCTGATCTATCATGAAGTCTATAGATCTAACAATTACCTTCCTGTTTCCATGCATAAGTTTTGGGTTATTCATCAATACTGCATAAATTAGATATGTAGCAAGGGTATAGCTATCTATTTTTGGGTTAGATATTATAAGGTTTTGGCTGCCGTATAAAATCTGCATCCTCTCATTACCAAAAGAGAGCGAGAAATACTTGAAGCTCTTCCTTGGCTTGTGCTTTGGAGGGGATAAAAAGGTCACTCCGCCTTTGTTAGTTATCAAAAAGGGTAGGTTGCTACTAGTAATGCTAGCCCCCCTAAACTTCCTTATTTCAAGCAACCTAACAATTTTTCCCTTAATGTTGATCAATTTTAAGAAAAGCACCACGTCTGCTAGGAACTCTTCTATGCCAAAGCCTATACCATTAAATCCATAAGGAACTTCTTCTATTAAAATGAGGGAAACATTCTTTAGCTTAGACAACCTATAAATGAAGTTATGGAACAATTCCCTTATATTTGACTTCTCGCCTATTATCTGAAGGAGAGAGGTTATGCTATCAAACACCACATTCTTTATGTTATGTCTCTCAACAAGCTCTAATACTTCGCCCAAGAAATC
>WAJZ01000053.1 GCA_015523575.1 Candidatus Hestiella acidicharens
ACTATATATAATGATATAATTGAGGCCTTCAATAATTCCGTTGAGATTATAAAACAAGAAAAGCCGGACTTGGTGGTAATAGCTGGCGACATATTTCATACTCCAAAGCCTGACAATGATTCTTTAAGGTTTGTAATGGCCAAGTTCAAGGAAATCACTTCTTTCGATATACCAATAATCTTGGCTCACGGGGAGCACGACACTCCTGGAAGGAGGGAATCGACAATACTCCAGGTTATATCCTCAGCGCTAGACAAGGTCTATGCGCCATACTACGAATCCAAACCTTCTAGTAGTGGAGAGCCTGTATATGGCAATATAGTCAAGGATACTTGGATGAAGGTGAGGGGGTTAAACATTTTTGTTTACCCATTTAAAAAGATGAGCCAAGAAAAGAGGAAATCGTTTTCAAAACAATTGTTGCCATACTATAACAAGTTTATTAAAAGGGAAGGGGGGAAAAGCATATTTGTTGGCCATTTTTCTATAGATCCTATATTTGTCTATGATGCAATTGCTACTGAAGATGATCTGCCAGACGCGAATTACATAGCATTAGGTCACGTTCACAAAAGGCATATAATAAGGGGACCGAAATATTTTGTGTACCCAGGTTCTCTGTACCCTTTAGATATAAGGGAGGCAGAATACAAAAACAAGAGAGGACCGATACTGGTAGATTTATCTTCGGATGAGCCAAGCATAGAGGAGATAGGTATTCCTATAAGGAGCAACGTAATAGGTGACCTTGAAATAAACGATGAAAGGCAGATAGATAAGAAAATTAAGGGTTTTGTCGAGGTAAAAAAAGTACAAGCAGGTCATAAAAAACCAATAATATACCTCAGGATTAGGATGGGGAAAAACGTATATTCTAGGGTTGTCCTGCAGAGCATAGAAAGGGTTGGTAAAGAAACCGACGTTGTCATAATTCCAATATTAGAAAGGGTTGGTATTAAAGAGGAAGGGACTTATCGTATAAGCTCAAGCGATAGAAACTCTTTAGATCCAGTGTTTGTCATGGTTAATAGCTTGAAAATAAAAGAAGAAGTCGCTAAGCTTTTAATGGAGCTTAGGGATGCCTCGCTAAATGAAAATGATGAGAAGGTGGATGAGATACTCTCAACACTTTCAACTATAGCGTATAATGATTTGAAGGTGTGGATATAATGGGATATTTTATAATAGATTCTCTGATAATAAAAGACTTCATAAGTCATAGTTACACTAAAATGGATTTCTCTTCTGGAAGTATGGCTATATTAGGGGAGAACGGAGCCGGAAAGAGCAGCATCTTAGAGGCAATCTTTTATGCATTCACGCTAAAGCCTTGGAGGGAAAGGTCCTACATAGTTAAGGCTGGTTCACATAGATCTGTTATTAACATTATTCTTAGAGAAGCTTATGGAAATACAAAACTAGAGCTTAACGTAACACTAAGTAAGAGGGGCAACAGCATAATCAACGATGTTCTATTAAAAAGAAATGGAAAGATAGAAGCTACGAAGGTTGAGGACTATAAGAGGCTATTGTGGCAATATCTTAATATTGGTACCCTTCCAAAAATAGAGGAGTTTCTTCAAGGTAGTGTCATAGTAAAGCAAAACATATTGAGCAACATAGCTAGCAGGATGAGCGATTCAAGGAAAGACTTTAAAGAATTAATAGAAAGTGCGCTTGGAATAAACATTTATAAAGAGGCACAGAAGGGCTTAAAGAGTATTGATATAAAACCCTCAACTACCCTTGGAGGTCAAGTATTTAGTATAAGGCAGAAGCATAGAGATGTCTTAAAACAAGGAGTGGAGGATAGAAGGAGTGATGTTAACAATATAATAAAAACCATTAATGAAACAAAAGATATGATAAAGAAAAAACTAGAAGAAAAAAGGGTCATAGAAGAGAATTTAAAAAATTTGAAGGAAGAAGAGAAAGAGTTACAAAACAAACTATTTGCATTAGGTTCTATGAGATTGAAAAAAGAGGAGATCGAAAGGCAAAAGGAGAAGCTAAGCAACGAAATCGAGGAGATCGAAAGGCAAAAGGAGAAGCTAAGCAACGAAATCGAGGAGATCGAAAGGCAAAAAGATATAGCAGGCTTATATAGCGATATTATTAAGTATGAGGAAGTTTTACGAAAGGTATACAAGCTAGAGGCTGAGATAGCTGAGCTTAGAGAGATGAAGAGGAACTACGAGATTCTCTTGAGCACGAAGGCTGACGAAGAAAAGTATAATGAGCTGCTGCAAAATAAGCAAGAAATAGAAAATAAAATAAGTACACTTAGGCTGAGAAAGGCCGAATTCCAAGGGTTATACGATAGATTTAAAAAGGTTAAGGTAAGGCTAGGAAAATTATATAATGGCTATAGGGATGTACTTGCTGATTATAAAGAAGACCTAGAGGCTTTTAGAATAGATGGGTTGCTAAATAAAATAAAGGCTGAATTGGACGCAACCAAGAGAGATTACGAATCTTGTACAAATAGAAAAAATGAGATGATTGATAGAATAAGCCTTAAGAAATCTACTATTCAGAACATCAAAAAATATTTAGAGGTACTGAAGAGACCTGGGAAAGAGAGCGAATGCCCTGTGTGTCATAGCA
>WAJZ01000054.1 GCA_015523575.1 Candidatus Hestiella acidicharens
CTATCACCTACCTTTAAATCAATGCAATCGGGCACGTGCACAACCTTCCTATTCCTCCTCCACTCATACCTCTTATACTTTCTATCGTAGAACAAATATCGATGCTCCACTACAGCACTCCTTTTGCTTCCAAGTTTTTTTACAATACCCTCTAATAACACCCCCCTAACCTTTAAAGATCCATGCCATGGGCAATTCGGATCGTTGCAAATGTTTTCAGGGGGTTTTACCCTTGGTATCTGCAAATTCTTTATAGTCTTATATGCAGGCATCATCCTACACCCAGATTGCTTCGATATTACCGCACTTGGGAAAAGTAAAAAGTGTAGCTTATAAACTCTCTTATCCTGCTGTAACTTCCCACCTTAAGTCATTATATTAAGGTGATTAAGATGAGCTACGCTCTCCCCTTATACTTTATTACAATCGCATTAAGGCTAAACATTTTGAAAAGCAAAGGGCAAGGCCCCTTCGTATCTAAGGAATTAAACTACAAGCCATCTTTAGAATAAAAATCTATAGTTAAAAAACCAAGAGGCTGTTGCTAGTCATACTATCCTTCCTCAAGAATTACGCCACCTCCATTTTTAGAAGACAATCGCGAGAAGACCTTTCAAAAAGAAAACTAAAAATTTTTAAGAAAAATATCGATCACATACTATGTGTTACTTTCTCATGTATTTTTTTGCCCTCTCCTCGGGCGTACCCACAATCCTTTCGCCGTCGACAATAACCTCCCTACCATCTGGTAAATAGAAAAGAAACCTAGCGCCACTTTTCAAGATAGTCTTCTCCTTAGTGCCGTCCCACACCTTTATAGTATATTTTGTTTCGTAAAGGACCTTTCCCTTTATTCCCTCCAAGCTAGGATCTAGGTGCCTTAACACGACCAAGTGTAGCCCTATAAGTTCATGGTAAAAAATGTTCTCAGCGGTTATCTTCATTTTTACACTAGCCTTTCCTGCCCCCCTTCCTCTCATTCATTATAGTTAATATCCTCGCAATGTTTTTTCTTACCTGTCTAATCCTTGCTGGGTTATCTAAAGAACCCGTATATGCTTTATGTCTTAATACAGTTAAATCAGAAATTAGATCCCTTAAGTTCTTTTCAAGCTCATCGTCACTCATCTTTCTAATATCACTGGGTCTTAGCCTATATTTCCCCATTGACTACACCCCACTTTCTTCCTCCCTTGAAATTTCTTCGATCATCTCTTCAACCTTTTCTGGACCTTCTCCCCCTTCTTCTACAACCTCTCCAGATTCAATCATTGATTCTATTGCACTCTTTACCTCTTCCTCTGGCTTTTCTTCTATATCAGGTGTTGACGCCTCTGGCTTCACTATTAGGATTTGGACCCCATATATTCCCTGGGGAAGCTTTGCATGCGCAACGGCCCTTTCTACATAAGAGTCTACGGCCTCACCAGTCTTTATTATCTTTCCCACCTGCAGTTTTTCAAACTTAGCCCTTTCATTCGTAAGCTTTCCACTTATTATTATCTCCGCCCCTAGGGCACCATTTTCCATTATCCTCCTTAGAGTTGCCATTGCTACCCTCCTAAAATGATAGCCCATCTCCAGCGACCTAACTACCCTGAAGGCTTGAACCCTTGCATTCAGCTCCATATCATCAGGCTGGCTTACTGTTACTTGAGGGTTCTGAAGGCCAAATACCTTTTGAAACACCTTTTGAAGCCTCTTTATTGTAGAGCCGCGCCTTCCGATTATGAGTGCTGGTCTCTCTGCATAGATGTGAACTCTAGTTCCTAAACCGCTCTGGATGAGCTGTATTCCTGCATAACCAGCTGTATAAAAGTTCTTTGCTAAATATTCATCTATCCTAGTCCTCTGCATGGCCTGATATAGGAAATACTTCTTTATCCTTGACATTTCCCTATCCCTCCATCCTAACCATAACCTCTACGTTAGACCTTACCTTCTTTATTAGGTCTGCCCTACCAAATGCCCTTAAAAAGGCCCTCTTTAATGTCAACCCCTTCGTGACGTCGATGTGAAATATAACAAGCCTCTCGGTCTCAAGCCCCTTGTTCTCAGCATTGTTCTCAACGTTTTCAAGCAGCCTAAGCATATACCTAGCTGCTTTTACTGGATACCTCCCGGAAGGCCACTTCCATCTTTCACTCAAACCTCTTTTATGGGAAACCTTTTTATTATATCTCCTAAAAGGAACAGCCTCCTTCATTGCAATAACGTTATTAAGATAATCCTTTGCCTTCTGCAGCTGCATGCCTTTAATTGCCCTTGCAACTTCAGTCATTACCTTAGGGTGAACAGGAACCTCTTTTATAACTGCTTTTGCAATATTACTTTCATCGTTGAGCTTTATTGCGTAATTCCATTCTGGCAATACTATCACCTACTTAAGCCTTAGCAGCTATATGCAAGCTGCTCTTAGATGCCTTTAAGCCAGGCTCTCCATGGCGTACTGTCTTCGTTGTATGGCTGAATTCTCCCAAGCGATGGCCTATCATTTCCGGAACTACCCTAACAGGAACGAATTCTTTTCCATTATATACCGCTATTGTCAACCCAATCATCTCTGGCAAGATTACCAAATCCCTTATATGTGTCTTTATAACCATGTTAGACTTGCTTTGATCCTTCTTAATTTCCCTTTTTAGTGACCTTATCTTGGATAGCAAGACCTTTTGGGAGGGTGTGAAGCCTCTAATGAGGCTCCTCCTAGCCCTGGATGGAAAGAGGTTTGCAAGTTCATCCAAGGGCATATTAATAATTTCTTCTAGCGATCTCCCTCTATACTTAAATCGCTTCCATTCAGGCCTTAGCTCTATTGACACACCTTTCACCTACTTTTCAGTGCCCGCATATTTCTAGCAATTTCTAAACTTCTTTAGAGCCTTTAAAATTCTTCTTTTTCTTTTCTAGCTATAATTATCGTAATTCTACCCTTTTAGTATAAGCACCACTACAACTAATGCTATAATCAATATGATGTTCTTTCGAAGCGTCTCAGCCTGACTTGGGTTACGATATCTACAGATTCTAGCTCTGACTTTAGCTTCTCAATATCTATTGCGCTCTGACTCACATCAACTATAAAGGTACACTCTCCCTCTTCCTTCCTTGTAATAGACATACACTTATTTGTAATAATATCAATCTTATATTCGGCCATTTTATCTATTAACCTAGCAAGGGCGCCCGGTTCATCCTTAAGGTCAATATTAAGCTCAATTACCTTTGCACCTTCCGTAAGTATCGGACTTATCAATATTTCCTTCTTCTCGCTATCAGCAAGCAACACTACAAGCATCCCAGGTTCTATCCCAAGATTTTCCCTCATGGTCTGTGGTATTGTTATCCTTCCCTTTGAATCTACCTTTACCAAACCCGAAATCCTCAAACTAGACACACCGTTGCACCTCTAATTTATATACTGTCCCTTTTATTTAAATTTATTTCGCATACTTTAAATAAAAGATGCTATGATTTTAAACTTGTTTAGATGCTTTTTTGTTTTAAAATTAGCAAAAATATCATGCAAAAATTATTAAAATGCGGTCAGAGTGAGACTAGGTTCTTCATCCTTACATCTATTGGTTGCCCGCTTCGTCATTCCGCAGTATATTAAATTTTACTATATACCTAATTAATTTTTAACCACCATTTAGCCTCTTATTAGTCTAGGCCTCTCTTTCCTAGCCTCTTCCCTCACCTTTTCTATTTCCTTGGTTATGTTCCTTAGGAAGTCCTTTTCCAGCTTCATAAATAGGGGCTCAAACCTTCCTATCTTAGTTCCTGGTTCAATTCTGTTATCGATGATTTTGTCCCACTTGACCTCCTCTACTTTAGACCTATAGCCGAGCTGCGACCAGAGCCTCTCCGAAGATTGTGGCATAAAGGGATATAGAAGCTGTGCCAGCACCCTTATAATATCTGCGGAGGTATAGATAACCCCTTTTGCTAATGCCATATTTTC
>WAJZ01000055.1 GCA_015523575.1 Candidatus Hestiella acidicharens
ATCATGATTATAGGATGGCTTTGAAGATGTGGGGTTTCATAAGCCCGAAAGCCAGCCGATGAAGGTGGGAGGTTGGAAGGTTATCTGCTACGATTATTTCAAAAGTTCCAAAAGTAGCGGATAATCAGAACGGTGCTATTTTTACACAAACAAAAACTTTAAAACTAATAGTAGCGTAGGACTAAATTGGAGGATTTGAAATTGGAGACCGGGCCTATTGAAGTTATTAAGAGAGGCGAGCTGGAGATGGTTCCGCAGGGTTACTGGGTAGCTGTTGTTGATAGCAAGGTTGTCGCATATGCTCGTACTCTAGAAGAGCTGGAGAGGATGATGAAGGAAAAAGGATATGAAAAGGGGAGCTATGGTATTATGAAAGTCCCAAGCCACGACCTTCTAGTAGTCTAACAAAAGCAAGGCTTGGCAGTCTCCCGCTAAGTAATGCAGAAGGCGCTATTAATGATGGTGGATAGAGTGGAATTTAGATATATAGAGTATTATGGGAGAAATTATCCGCTCGTACCGCTACGGCTTTTAGGTTCTAATGGCAAATTACTTGTATATGCCTTGGTTGATAGTGGTGCGACTATAAGCCTATTTCACAGGAGTATTGCAGAGTACGCTGGGATAGAGCTAGGCGACGCTAAGCCTGTATATCTCGCGGGTGTTGGAGGCTATGTGAAAGCCTTACTTAAGAGACGTGTGGATATAGAAATAGAAGGTATAGGTAGGTTAATGATACCCATAGCGTTTACAGAATACATAGCATCAGATATAATGATATTAGGTCGTGAAGGCTTCTTTGAATCACTGAAGATAACCTTCCGGGAGAAGGACAAGGTGGTAGCACTCGAGAAACCTAGAGGCCACATAACGTTGAGCTCTAAATCATAAACAAACCCGTTCTGCTCACACGTTACTTTTGATGAAGACTTCAAGAGGGTACCATAGCTCAAGGCGGTTCCCTAGACCTTCAGAATTATCAGCTACGATTATCCCTGGCAAGGGGGGACAGGCATGGTTTTTTGTTTAATTCAAGTTCGACCTTTATCACCAATACCTGAAGGCTTCGTTCTTTATATTAGAAAAGTTCTTCATGTAAAAAACAATATCTTCAGGGATTTGAAAGTAACGTAGCAGACAATCCTAGGTCACAAGATGAGTAATTGGAATGCTCTACGGTTAAATGAGATGGTGACTACAAAGTCCTCTGCCCTATCGGGAAACCTTTAACCCTTTAGGGTAAGGGAGGATGCCAGTATATTTCACCTATAGTTTCAACTTACTGGCTTGAGAGCCAAAGGCGTCAGCGAAGCATTTACTAGTTATAGCTGCTGAATATGCTCTGCTGAATCCCTTAAAAGCAAAACCGCAACATCATTTTTCACTACTTTATCTCTGAATGTATACAACTCCATTACACAAACAGAGCTGAAAGTGACTGAGAAAAACACTAGAACTATAGACCTATCTTATCTAGCAAATCACTAAGAGATATATGCTGAATTCCTTGTCAGGTTAAAGTGGAACCTGGAATTTTCTCTAAATTAACCAATACTTATTGAGCTTATGTATAGGGGACCTAAAAAGACCGTAGGCGGAGAATGATACTAGATCCTCCCCCGATGCCATAACCAACCTCAAGTTACCATAAGTCACTCCTAGCGGCAAACCGATTTAAGCAACTGCTTTTATATTTTTAATATGTATAAGGATGGCGATATGTAATGGTAATAGAAGGATATGGATTTAGGAAAGGACCTGTCTTGCTCGTACATGGTGGTGCAGGTTCTTGGAAAAATGTTGAAAGCTTAGAAACCTTAAAGAGTGTATTAAGGGATGCATTAAAATCTGGGTTTGAAAGTTCAAACAATTGTATTGATATGGTAGTAGAGGCAGTTAGGGTGATGGAGGATTCTAACTTACTAAACGCTGGTCTAGGGAGTACCCTAGACTATAGCGGCAACGTTACTATGGATGCTGGAATCGCTTATGGTAAGGATAAAGCTGTAGGGGCAGTAGCTGCCGTCACTTACCCTAGGAATCCCATAAAGCTCGCTAGGTTTGTCTTAGAGAAGACCCCTCATGTGATCATAGCCGGTCAATATGCCGATGAGCTAGCGAGAAGGATTGGTTTAGAGAAGCACCCAGGCCCTTCCAAGAGGTCTACAGATCTATGGAAAAAGATTTTAAGTGAGAAAGGTAGCATTGACGATGAGTTTATTAAAGACAGGATAATGGCTGCTGAGAAAATTGGATATGATACTGTTGGTGCCGTAGCGCTGGATAAGGAAAATCACCTCTGCGCAGCTGTAAGCACCGGGGGTGTGACGCTAAAGCTCCCAGGAAGGGTTGGGGATAGCCCTATTTTCGGTGCAGGATATTATGCCAATGATGAAGTTGCTGTAGCCTCTACCGGAATAGGAGAAATAATAATGATAAGCCTCTTGTCGTTTAGCGTTTCTGTGGAATACAGGAAAACCAAGGATTTGCAGCTATCTGTTAAGAATTTAATAGAAACGGTAAGCAAGGAGTTTGGAAGAAATACTGTTGGCATGATAGGCATTGATCACAAAGGTAACATAGCAGCTGGATATAACACCGAGGCAATGCCTTGGGGGTATATAGACGAGAGTGGAAGCACAGTCCTTGCTGGTCTTCCAAAATTATAAATTTTTGCTACAACCCTAACTTTTCCTTAACCTCATGCGCTACAGGTATACTCTCTCGTTGTTATATACTCTCTCGTTGTTAAAGGGTTAAAATTCAATACTCAATAAACATTGGTGGTGTTTGGTTTACGTAAAATGGTAAGCAAAATATATAAACCCTTATTTCTCCCTATTTATAGATAGCAAAGGTGAGTGGGATTGAAGAAAAGAAGCAGTTCTGTATCTAGAGGAGGTTTATACGCGATCATTGGTCTAGTAATTGCTGTTATTGTTCTCGGAGGAGTCCTAGGATATGTTGCTTCAAGGAAAGCAGTTTCTCCAAAGACTGTAACCCTTCCAGCTAAGACCGTCACCAAGGTAACCACGAAAACCCTTCCACCAGTCACCGTGACTGTAACGAAGACTACAACCAAGACCACAACCTCTGTAAAGCCAACCACTACAACTACAACAAAGACCACAACAACAACAACCTCTACAACTACTACAAAGACCACAACAACAACCAAGACCACAACCTCTGTAAAGCCAACCACTACAACTACAACAAAGACCACAACAAAGGTGGTCTTCTCTACGTTGAAGCCTGTCGTAACTACGACATACAGCGCAATTGCTGGGACGACAATACATTTCTTCCTAGCTGACTTCAAGCCTTCTTCCGGTAGCTACGCTATATTATATTTGGGTAACGGCAAGACAATAAAGACGACAACCCAATATGTTAGTTATACTTACAAATATCCTGGCCACTACCTTGTCTACTATAATATATACAAGAACGGTGCCCTTACAGGTTCTTCCATGTCAAACCTAATAGAAATAACTATAGCTCCAAAGGTTCCAGCCTCTATAGCCCCTTACGTCACAGTTCCAACGATAGTATTTAATGTAACAAAGAACCCAACTGCTCCAATATTTACCGTTGGTGAAGCAGCGTACTTCTCCGGAAGCTTCCTCCAGCCCCCATCTGGAGCAAACATGACGATCTACGAATACGTGTGGAACTTCGGGAATGGGAAAACCTTAAAGGTTATGGCAAACAAGACAACTCATTTGCCGGTAACGAACCCTGTAAGCACGACCTACAGCTCGCCAGGCCTCTATAGCGTCTCCTTAACAATAATAACAAAGAACACCTACACGGGAAAAACCTATAATTATACGTCGTACCAGACTATTGCGGTGAAGTCAAGCAGTTATCCCTTTGCTTTATATACTTCAATATTGAAGGTACCAAACCCAGGCACGATAGTCGTTGCAGAGAACGTGCCTGGTGGTCCATATAGCTTCGACCCAGACATAGACTATGAGACTGTTGGATTTGAGGTAATAGCCAACATATTTGCGACGCTAATGGTTTATAATGGCTCATCAACAACAAGCTTCATACCATATGTTGCAGAGTACTTGCCAACCGTAGGCCATGGGATAAACTCTAATTATACCGAATATACATTTAAGATAAGGCCAGGTCTATACTTCTCTAACGGTGATCCTATAACTGCATATGACGTATGGTATTCCATAATTAGGGATATGCTGTTCTCTGGTGGTACCCCAGGTACTCCTGGTTGGATATTAACACAATATTTGATACCAAACTATACTCCGTTTACATTCCCCGTTAAATCTCCTAATGATACCAAAGACTTCGAGGCAATAATGCATGCAGTAACGTACAATAATGCGACTGATACTGTTACATTTCACCTCTACAGGAGAACGGCACCACAGTTCCTCTTTACTGCTCTTGTTGATCCATTAGGCGCTGGCATTCTTGATGCTAAATGGCTAGAGCAGGTAGGCGCTGGGATACCAAACTTTACCGCAGCAGGATTCTTTGCATATGAACAGGAGGCAAATGAAGGTAACTATAACACCAAGGTTCAGTGGGATCCAGTAGCATCTGGACCATATATGATAAAATCATATACACCGGGCCAGAGCATAGTCTTAGTGCCTAACCCATACTTCAAAGGGGTACCAGGAATACCAAAACCAAACGATACTGTAATAATATATTGGGTCAAAGATCCAGCTACCGCATATGAGATGTTTGCATCTGGCCAAGCTGATATAGTAATGGGTTTACCATCTAGCTATGTACCATTAGTAGAAGCTCTAGAAGCCAAGGGACAGGCAGCAATGTATGAATTCCCGACACTGTCGGAGTTCTTCTGGACCTTTAATGCAAATGTATCACAATCAGGCTTGAAGGGTATAAACCCAAGCTATCATATGCCAAGCTATTACTTTGCCAATCCATTAGTAAGAGAAGCCTTTGCCTATGCTTGGAACGAAACAGAGTATTTGAATGACATACTTGGAAACGCTAAATATCACTTCAACTTTGGGGTACCCTATTGCGGAGTTATAATACCTGGATTGCCATATTATCTACCACCTTCTGAATTTACTGGCTGTCCAACGTTTAACCTAACCTATGCAAAACAACTGATGGAGAAGTCCGGCTTCTATAACATAAGTGTGTACTTCCCAATAGTTGTATCAAGTGGTGATACTGTAGACTTTACTGCCGCTGCAATGTGGGCTAGCCTCTTGCATAAGATGGATCCAAATATAAACGCACAACCACTATATCTGCCATGGTCTACTATGATAGCTGATATGACGCCAGGAAAGAATCCACTGCCTATATACTTCATGGGTTGGATAGCAGACTATCCACTAGCCAGCGACTTTACCGATGCTATGTATCTACAGGGGGGTACATATCCAGCGCCTGATGGATGGACTGTATCATATTTTGAGAGCCTTAGTAAACAATTTGCAGCAAAAGGGAATACCTACCTAGCAAATCTGTTTGCAAATGAATCAAAAGAGTATAAAGAGTTAAACACTTTAGTAACTAAGGCAGATCATGCTGCAATAGCTGGTAATAACACAGCTGCGCAGATGTATTATAAAAAAGCGACACAGGTAGCCATCAACTTGTATATGTACGTATATATAGATCAACCTACAGCTCATTGGTTTGTAAAGCCATATATGCATGGATACATGGGTAAGATAAGCTATGAAGAAAACCCAATGATAGGCGGCGGTGGCGATGGTCTTTATTATTGGTGGGTAAAAGGATAAACAACAAACCATTAAGCATATCCATTAAATCAATAATATTTTTTTTGTGGTTTGTTGATGCTTTAAATTCTTTCCTTCTCATAATCCAAAGGGGAGGTGGGCAGGTATAAAGCTATGGCAATACGCTTTGCGTAGGGTGCTATTATTCATACCTACATTAATAGGGTTAACGGTTATCGTGTTTACACTATTGCATATAGGCGGAACGACAAAGTTATTGGCTATGTATTTGAGCCCAAGATTAACAGGTGCCGCGAGGGCACATGTAATAGCCGAATTAGATGCAAAGTTCCATCTTAACCAGCCTGTATATGTGCAGTACTTTTACTGGCTTATACAGATCTTAGAAGGTAATTGGGGGATAACAAATACTCCTTTGTATAGCGGACCTGTAACGCAGGCTATAGCAATATTCTTCCCTAATACGTTGATATTAACAATATTTGCTGCAATAATAATCTGGCTTGTATCAATACCCCTAGGTGTCCATACTGCAGTAAACAGGGATAAGCCTTCAGATAACGCAATTAGGGTTGCCAGCTTAACCTTCTATGCAATGCCTTGGTATTTAATTGGGGTTGTGCTAATTATAATCTTCGCCGTCTACTTTAGGATATTACCAATAGCGGGAACCGTAAACCCCTCCTTGGTTGTCGGATTATCTTGGTATCATAACGGGATTTCCTATCCAACTCATATATTGCTAATAGATGCACTACTTCATGGTGACTTCAAGGTAGCCTGGAACGCCTTCCTTCACCTTATAATGCCCTCAGTAACGCTTTCTCTAGGGGTAATGGCTGCTTTGATTAGGCTGATGAGGGGCACTATGTTAGAGACCATGGACCAAGATTTCGTAAACTTTGCTAGGGCTAAAGGGGTTCCAGAGAAGGTTGTGATAAACTTACATGCTAAAAACAACGCCTTATTGCCTGTCGTTACTAACTTTGGCTACTTAGTCGCAGGCCTGCTAGGAGGCGTGGTTGTAATAGAGGATGTATTCTCTTATCCAGGCATAGGCATGTGGCTTACAAGCGCGATGCTAAATAATGATATGGGCGGAATAATGGGAGGTACTCTTCTATTTGGGCTAATTCTAGTTACTACCAGCCTGTTTTTAGATATATTGTATGCCAAAATAGATCCGAGGATAAGGTATTAGAGGTGAAGCTAAATGAGTGCTCAGAAAACTGCAAAGGAGGACAAGCACAGGGAGCTAAAGCTCTCTATGGAGGTATTCTTCTCAAACAAGTCTGCGGTAGCCGGTCTAGTCATTTTCCTGTTTTATTTCTTTGATGCAATAATACTTCAGTTCTTCCCTCAAGTAATGCCATTTAAACATCCCTATTCACTTACCCCAAACTACGTTAACCCAATACCATTACCTCCTTCCAAGAAGTTTCCTTTCGGCACAACATACCCTGGTGTGAACTTACTAACCGCTATAATAAAATCAATTAGATTAGACTTTTGGCTCTCCTTAGCAGTAGTTGTGCCAGGTGCTTTTCTAGGGGTTATAATTGGGATTGTGGCTACATACTTCGGTGGCTTGGTTGATGAGGTCTTGATGAGAATTACTGATATAGTGTTTAGCATACCTTATTTGGTGCTGGCAATAGCAATTGGTTATGTCTTGGGCAGGACGCTTGACAGCATGATGATAGCCTTAATCTTAGTTTGGTGGCCCCTATATGCAAGGTATGCGAGGAGCGTAACGCTAGAAGTTAAGGAAATTACTTTTATAGAAGCTGCAAGAGCGGCTGGCTCAAGTAAGATGAAGATAATGTTTAGGCACATTCTTCCTAACTCCTTACCGCCAGTATTTGTGCAGATGTCCCTAGACTTAGGAACCATTATGTTGACTATCTCAGCCCTAGCATTTATAGGTTTCTTACCAGCTGCTAACCTCCCTGAGTTGGGATACCTAACCAGCTTAGGCTATAACTATGTGGAAACGGCACCATGGGCAATGATAATACCAGGTATGTTCATAGTTCTATTCGCACTTGCAGTAAACCTGATGGGAGATGGATTTAGAGATGTAATAGATCCGAGGAGGAGGAGTGCGCTATGATGGAAAACAGAAAACACGATTCATCGCCAATAGTAAAGATAGAGAACTTGCACCTGCATTACTATACAAGGAGGGGCATATATAAGGCGTTAAATGGTGTAAACTTAGAGATAAGGAGGGGAGAAGTACTAGGGGTAGCAGGAGAAAGCGGTTGCGGCAAAAGTACTTTGGGCAGAGCGATTATGGGGATTATTCCTAGGAATGCTGCTATAGTTGAAGGAAAAATACTTGTCGATGGAGTTGATTACTTAAAGCCCCTGAGAGAATATTTCAAGAAAGCTAAAAAATTTAAGCCTACAAAAAACCAAGACTTGCTAAAGAAAGTTAATGAAGAAATGTCTAAGATCAGGGGTCAGAAGATCTCTATGGTCTTCCAAGAGCCCATGACAACGTTAAATCCACTTTTAACTGTGGGTTACCAAATATCAGAGGTCTTGTTTTATCACAACCCTGGATTGCTTGCCAGTAGGAGGTTGGCTAGGGCGAGGGCTACAAAAGAAGATACAAAGAATATTGTAAAAATACTTAAGGAAGAAGGAGAAGGAGAGAGGCTTAGGCAATACTTAAAAAACAGAAATATAATGGGTTTAGAGGATCAGATAATTTCGATATGGAGAAGAAAGGAGTTGCATGACCTAAAAAAGGAGCAAATGATACTGGAGTTGTGCTGCGAGCCAATAAGCTCCATGGCAAGGGGGTACTTAGAGCAGATAGAAAAAACCAACTCACTACCAAAGTTCTCTAAGTTGCCAATTGTTGGCAGGATAGTTAAGAGGGAGCTATTAAAGGAGGCTTTCAAAAAGTCTGCTGAGTTTCTAGGGTTGTTGGGTATACCAGATCCAGATAAGGTGGTTTATATGTATCCGCACGAACTTAGTGGGGGGCAAAGGCAAAGAATTGTTATCACTACTGCAATGATAAATAACCCTAACCTTGTGATACTTGATGAACCCACAAGTGCATTAGACGTTACTATACAGGCACAGATACTTGAGCTTGTAAAGGAGCTGAAAGAAAAGATCAACTCTACATACATGTTTATATCTCACGACTTGTCGGTTCTCTCAGAGGTATCTGATAGGATAGCTATAATGTATGCCGGCCAAGTAGTAGAGGTTGGGCCCAAGTCTGCAATATTCAATTCTCCAAAGCATCCATATACGCAGATGTTAATGGAGGCGATACCAACTATTGAGGCCCATGAATTAAAGGGTATTAAAGGAGAAGTGCCTGACATGAGAAATCCGCCAAAGGGTTGTATGTTCTACCCTAGGTGTCCATATGCAATGCCAATTTGTAAGGAAAAAAGGCCACCGCTATTTAAAGTTGGGGAAGATCATTATGTAGCCTGTTATTTATATGGGGGTGAAAAGAAGTGATAATAGCTGCAAGAAAGCTTACTAAATATTTTGAGATAAAGGGTGTAAAGAATGCTTTCATAAGGGCTGTCGATGATGTTGATATAGAAATAAAGGAAGGGGAAATAGTAGGTCTGGTAGGGGAAAGCGGCTCGGGTAAGAGCACCCTTGGCAGGCTTCTAATAAGGCTCATAGACCCTACTTCCGGAGAAATATTATATAACATACCTGACGATGAGCTAGAGGAGTATGATATTGCCCTAGAAAACAATGACGAAAAGGCTGCCAAGAAAATAGCAGACAAATACTCCATTACAAGGCTAAAGGGCGAAGATTTAAGGAGGTTTAGGAGAAATGTAGGCATTGTATTTCAGGATCCATACTCTTCCTTAGACCCTAGGTGGAAGATTGAGGACATAATAGCAGAGCCAATAATAGAGACAAAGGCTATGAAGCCAGAAGAGGCAAAGAAAAGGGTTGAAGAACTTCTTGATGAAGTAGAGCTCCCTAGGGAGTTTAAGAACAGATTTCCACACGAGCTTAGCGGAGGGCAAAGGCAAAGAGTAGCGCTTGCTAGGGGAATAGCTACTTTTCCGAAGCTTGTGATACTTGATGAACCCACAAGTGCATTAGATGTATCAGTTCAAGCCGAAATACTGGAGTTGTTAAGGTCATTAAGAAAGAAATACAACATGGCAATGTTGTTCATAACGCATAACATCTCAGTGGTATCATATATGTCAGACAGGATTTTTGTCATGTATGCTGGGAAAATAATGGAGAAGGGTTATAAGAACGATGTGATAAAGGACCCCCAACACCCTTATACTATAGCCCTGATATCTGCTGTACCACAAATAAAAAGAACCATGCAGAGGATTATACTAAAGGGTGACCCACCAAACCTTTTGAACCTACCAAAGGGTTGCAGGTTCCACCCTAGGTGCCCAGTAGCTTTACCTGTATGTGGTTGGACAGCTAATGAGCTCAAGCCAACGTTAGAATTTTTGATAGAAACAAAGTATTTTACAGAATTCCCAAACGTCTCTATAGAAATTAAGGGTGAGAGGGAATTAATAGTAAATAATGCTGATCCAGAAAAGCTTAGACAAGTAGTGAATGCGGAAAAAGAGAACGCAAGGGTTTTGCTTTCAATAAAGGAGATAGCTAGTAATGGTAATTCCTCTATAATAAGGCTCCACGAATATAAAACACCAAAGCTGTATAAGCTTTCAAACTCAAGGGAGGTCTACTGTTTGTTGTTTGACCCTACAATCAAGGAACGTTTCAAACAACCTTAACTACCATCTCCTGATGATACCCTACAATAACCCTGAAATAACCCTTTAGCATATTATCAGTTTCTTCATCTCCAGTATCGACCCTCAGGCTTTTAAACGATTGTAGCTTTCTCTTACTAGAAACTATTATTATGTTCTCCTTTCCAACTAGTTTGATGACTTCTGGTGAAAATTGTTGGTTCCCCCTTCCAAAAATGAATCCCTGGCCGCCGATAGGGGAAACTATTATATTTGCCTTGTACTTCTTGGCTAGTTCTATAATCTTTGACTCATTCAAATCCTTTCCAATGAGCTTATTATTTAGTATTGCATCTACGCCGAGAAGGGTCTTTTCAACTCCAAGTTTCCTTGCAATAGCAGAAGTTGTTGTACCAGGCCCTAAGAAATATACTTCATCACTTTTAATTAGCTCTACGACATAGTTTGCTATCCCTTCGAAGTCTTCTTCCATGCCACTAAACTCTGTTTTCCCTCCCTCCACCATCTCTTTACTTGCTGGTACCGTTAAGTATCCATACAATTTTATTTTAAGCCTATTGCTTCTAAATTCATTTTCATCTATATCTAGCACCTCTTTTTGCTCAAACCTTATATTGTTTTTTATGAATTTCTTTACGATCTCCGCGGCATCTCTTGGCGTGTTGGCGAATACAGCACTGTAGACTTTAACTCCCGCTGGCACACCTAAAACAGGTATGTTTGTTTTAATGGAGTCATAGATGTCTCTCGCCGTGCCATCCCCTCCTACAAACACTAATAAATCAACTTTTCTTGAAATTATTTCAGCACATTTTTTTGTATCTTCTGCGGTTGTATCGCTTTCTCTACTACATTTAATAATTTCAAAGTGGAATTTGCGTTTCGCATTTTTAACGGCTTCTTCCCCCATTATCCCATTTGGAACTAAAATCTTTACATCAACATCTAGGCTGTTCAGAAATTCAATAGCCCTCTTCGGGGAGAAGGGCTTTGCCCCAAGTTTTATTGCAAGTTTATATGCGTCTCCATCAGTCCCTTTTAGTCCTAACCTCCCTCCCATGCCTGCTATCGGATTTATAATTAGGCCTATTGTTTTCATCTTCTGCCCTATTAGCATAAAGTATTAAAATTAAAATTTATCTTTATCAAGTATCCCTAATTATCGTAGTAAACCATACCTCTTTTATATCCTCTAGGTTGTCTAAAGACATTGCTTACAAAACCTCTCTTCAAAGTAAGGAGATATAGGATTGGGTGGAACAGGAGAAGCCTCGTATGTTGTAGGCTGAAAATATTTTATTAAAGGAAAACTTACATAAGTTAATAGCCAAGTTGCCATTTGAGGAATATGGAAATGATGCTCTAATCCATTCAAAGAATAGCGTAGATGCGAGGCTTTTCGTTAGCCTTAAATGGCACCCATAATAG
>WAJZ01000056.1 GCA_015523575.1 Candidatus Hestiella acidicharens
ACCGGGCGGTCCGGGGTTCGAATCCCCGCGGGCCCATTCATTAATTTTAGAAATAAAAGGGTGATTAGCAAAAGGTTATTAGTTTTCTTGCTTATAGTCTAAGATTGATGATACCGGTTGAGGGGTTCAGTAGCTGATCTTCCTTTGCATAGTGGCCATGTTCCGCTATGGATGCTAAAGATTATGAAGAAGTTAGCAGAGAGCGTAGTAAGAATTATAGTTGAAGAAAGAGGGCCTAGAATGTTTGTTAGGGCTTTATCAGATCCATTTTGGTTTCAAGCTTTTAATAATATAATAGGTATGGATTGGGATAGCAGCGGCAGTACGACTGTGTTAATATATATTCTTAAAGATATTAGCGTAAAGGACGATCTAGGTTTTCTAGTATTTGGAGGAAAGGGTCATGATATGGTAGCTATAAAAGATGAAGTTGATAGTATGAATAAAAAACTTGAGAATATAGATCCTATGTCACTTTTGAATTTCAGCAAAATCTCTGCTAGATCAGATTCGGCTTTCTTGCTTGATGGCTATGACCTATATATTCATTCTTTATTCGTCTCTTTAGAAGATAGAAATGTAGTAGCCATACAACAAGGAATGAACCTAAACACACTTATGGCAAGAAGGTATCATGTAGATAAAGCAGCCCTAGAAGAGCCACATAGCGGTATTTTTGGGTTAAGAGAAAGTAACGTAATAGACGCCACATCACATAAAAGCAGGAACGCAAGGAAGGTATTCATTGATATACTTGGAGAGGGCGAAAAGCGATTTGTAGCTGATTTAAAAGCTGCTTATCATATAGCAAATAATGGAAAAACACTTTACTCTTTTATTTACAAGGATAGCATCGCTGTGGATAGAAGGTATTATCCTGTGAAACCTTCAAAAAGGCTTATTGCAGCAGTTAGAAGAATTTCCGAGAATCCACCATCAAACGATATCGAGTTAGCTTTAGCTCCAAGTATGGGTCCCACGCTTGTTAGAGCTTTAGCATTAGTTTCAGACGTTATTTACTCCGTTCCAGTGTCAAGAGAGGATCCAGTAAGTCTAACCTATGATCCCTTTGCATATACATATACGATAGGTGGCAAGGATGGCGTTCCATATCCATTCGACTCCAAGACTGCGAGAGAATTGATAGAGTACCTCAGGGAGGCCATAGAAAATGCTGGTGTGGAAGGGAATATTAAAAAGAGGTCTTTGAAGAGATTGGCCATGCTGGTTAAAAGGCGTGCAGACATGCTGGGAATTGGTGGTGAGACATGAAAATAATACATATAAGCGACATTCATTGTAACGATGATGCTATAAAAAGGTTATATGAGAAAGAAAGGGACTATGATATTATGATTTCTACAGGTGATTTTGAGTGTCTTCAGACAGCAGAACTCTTTTCTGAGTTATTTAGAGGCGCAATATCTGTGTCTGGTAACTTAGATTCGGTTCCTATTATGAAGTTGCTTATTAAGAGAGGCATTCTCATAGATGGGAAAATAATAGAAAGAAAAGGGTTGGTTATCGCTGGCATAGGAGGGATAGATACAAGAACAAATATAATGGCAATAGAAAATCTTCTCAAAACTACTAAGAAGATTGACATATTAATAAGCCATAATCCGCCCTATGGGATCCTAGATATGACAAGTATTGGGATTAGGGCTGGATTAAGCGAACTTGTCCGTATAAACAAAGCGTTCACTCCTAAGCTTCATCTCTTTGGTCACATCCACGAATCAAAAGGCCACATATATAAAGATAAAACACATTATGTTAATCCAGGCCCACTTATGGAGGGATTATATGCAACAATAGTTCTCGAGGATGATGTTAAAATAACAATGAAATCTTTATAGTCCTTACTTTTTTGCATTTCTCTCTTTAAAAAACTTCTTCACTTCAGGCATTACCTTATCAAATTCTTTTATGCTTTTAGTCACTCTATCATATCTTATCCTTAGCAGTCTCTTTATTTCACTATGTATGTATCTATAGTCCATCAAAAAGTATACTGCTATATCGCTTGGACCACGAATAGCCCGTCCAAGGGCTTGTTTTATTCTTATGTATGATGAGACCTTGTATAAATAGAATCTGGCCTTGGAGATGCCAAGCCTCTTTGACAGCACTTTTTCCCTATTGACAAGATATTCATCCCTCTGTGGATATGGAATTCCAACAATGATGACAGCACTTATCTTTGTTTTGCCATTCTCAGTTATCTCTATGCCTTCAGTTATCTTTCCTCCCGCAACAGAATGGATCATAAGGTCGTCAGAGCCTTCCTTTAATTTATGAAGAATCTGATTTAATGATGTTTTCTTCTCCTCCTTTATTTGCGTTATTCTGCTATCAATGCTGCCAGAAACCTTCTCCATTATTTCATAGCTAGGGTAAACAACAAGTTTTACTCCATTGATTTGATTTCCGATTTTGTTCAGATAATGAACTATTCTTTTATACATTATTTCGTTTCTTGATTTATATAGCGTTGTTACATCACCAACAACTATTGCCATATAGTTGCCAATTCTCGAAGAGCCTGTCATAAGCTCAGCATCGAAGAATGTCCTCTTTTTGTTTATATTTAATAGATCATTTACGAAGTCACCTGGTGGGATGGTACCACTCATCATAATGACGGCACGTGGTTTTTCTAGTGGGGCACTTATAACCCTTGAAGGATCTAAAGGTATTGATATTAGCCTATAGTTATTGTCTTCGGTTGAAGCGAAGAGGTAGTTATTCTCATCGCTTAAGCTCTCAACCCATAAGGCTAAATGGGAGAGCTTTACAGTAAGGTTTCTGATCGGGCTGTGCATATATAGCTCGCTTCTAAACTTTTTTTCTCTAATATATTCTGAGACATCTAATATTATATCGTAATATGTTGTTATTTCATTGAAGAGTTCTTTTTTAACTAATCTAAGAACATTTTCTCCCTTAGGTCTAACGTTATTTGCTACTTTGTAAACTTTTTTAATAGCTTTTTCGACCTCTGTGCCGGAGTATCCATAATCTTTTATCTCCTTAAGCGAGTCTTCAATGTCGTGTAATGAAAGTTTTATTGAAAATAGGTCACTCATGTTAAGCAGGCTATGTGCTTCATCTATTACCACAACCAGATTTTCCATCTCGGTCTTTTCTAATATTTTTTTAAAGATTTCATCTTTAAAAAAATAGGGATATGTAGCTATAACAAACCTTACTTTGTCTATCAGGCTTGTTAGAGAAAAGAATGGGCATGAAGAAAAGTGGGTGAGTATTGAGATTGCCTGATCAAATGCCGTGTTTGTTTCTAATGAGAATATATAATCTGATAGATCCTCTTGTATATTCAGGCTTTTTAGGTAATAATTACACTTCCCGTTGATTCTAGCTAACTTGCAATTCTCCCAAAAGTCTACGTTGTTTGGATCTTCGTCTCTGGTATTAAGACCGAATAGTGGACAAGTTCTTTTTGCACTAAAAAGAAATGTATATTTACAGTTAAATTTTTTAAGCTCTCTTATAACAGGGTACATCTCGTTTATAGTCCTAACGATCCACAAAACTTTCTCTGCATTTCCTTTTAGTAGACCATCTATTACTGCGGCTGTTTTTCCAAAACCAGTAGGCGCATTTATTATCGCAACAGAAGCGTTCTCTACTGAAGACTTCACTAACTCTGATATTTCCTTTTGCCCAGGTCTCAATGAGCTATAGGGAAATACTCCCTTATTCTCCAATAAATCCAATATCCACTCTCCTCCTCCTTGGTCCATCTAATTCTATTAACAGGATTTTTTGCCATGTACCCAAATTTACACTACCGTTTTTTATGAGAAGGCACCTTGAGTTCCCTATAATACTTGAGGCCAAGTGGGCATGAGCATTTGTATCTATTTTATTATGTTCCCAAGGACCATCAGGTTTAAATAGCTCTATAAGCAAATTGATTATATCTTGGATAAGACCACTCTCATATTCATTTATAGTTATTGTTGCTGTTGTATGAGGTACATTAATTATAAGCACTCCGTTTTTAAAACCCATTTCTTTTACTAGGCTAAGAACCTGCCCTGTTATATCAATTACTTGAATCCTCTTCGTTGATTGTACATTAATCTCTTCGTTAAAAACCTTCAACTCCGGTCCCTGCCATATTTGGTTTCTTTTAAGAGATAAAAGCCTATTAGCTCTATTTCAGGATATCCTGCAGTATTTGTGATTAAGATTCACACTACGGTATGCTGGATATTTATTTCCAAGGTGATGGGCACTTATTTATACCTATCATATCTTCAAGGACCTTTGGCTTAATGCATATTATCCCAAACCTATCGTCCATTTCTACGATGAATTCTTTACCAAACTTTTCAACTATATGCTTTTTTACGTATAGGTTTAGAGGCAGAGTATAATAGTCATACTCGTATGATTTTCCATTTATGTCCTTTTTGCCCCTCAGTTCCTTTACCTTAACCTCTCTATCTTTTATCATTCGATAGCCACCTTTCTCTATATACAAAATTATCGTACAAGATTTAAATATTTAAGGTCTTTGCGTAATAAAAGGATCTGATATATTTTAAAAGTTTTTTAAAGGTCGATGACGTTATCTTATTTTAAGATTATAAAGTGACATTATGGATTTAAAAGCTCTGATTTTTAACTTAGAAAATGCGAACTGGACTAGGTGTGATTGACTTGCCGAGGCAAAGATCTAAGGCAGCTGTTAGGGATAAGTGGAGATTAAAGAAATGGTATAAT
>WAJZ01000057.1 GCA_015523575.1 Candidatus Hestiella acidicharens
GTTTTCATTATATTAATAGGTTTCATATTAATAGACGTTTTTGACTCATACCTCTCAACAGAGGCTAGGCAAAGAGGAGGGCCAGAGATCGATATATTAATAGTGTACATTAAAATAGTACTCTACTTGACAGTGATAACCTTTGCCCTTAGAGAAATAAGGCTAAACGTAACCCCCCTCATGGTGCTCCTCCAACCCCTGTCTTGGGGATTAGCAATACTATTTGTTGCTGTTTATGTAGTGAGGTTTTTAAGGAGGTAATATTATGGATTTTAAGTTTTATTCGGTTATGTATCAGACCTCGAATAGCAAAGGGCAGGAGCTAGTGGCCCAGAGGATGTTGAAGTTTGCCCTGAAACTGGGATATAAAGGGTACCTAATAACCAGTATCTATCACGATGGGGAGCCTGTGATATCGGATAGAGAACTTGAGATATTGGGCAAGCCGTATAGGGTCTTTGAAAGGGATCCAAGAATAGGCCTACCGACTATAAGGGTGCTGAGCAGGAAGCTGAGGTGGCCTCCTAGGAGGATATATTTCAGGGACTACATAAGCGTCTTAAACATGATAGAGAAGGAGATAGGAATTGACTTTATAGTAACACACTCAACGCTCTGGAATGGACCAGAGGACACGGCGAAGTGGATATTGTGGAGAAAAATAATGGAGAGCATGGGAGTGCACGAAAAGAGGGTTGTGTTTGGTCACATGTCCCACTTCCAACCCCCGACCTCGGGTAGGTATGACCCATTTGAAAGGACGTATAGAATAGCCTGGAACACAACGGAGCTTCCTTCGATATTTAAAGCAGCAGATATAATTTTAGCGGTGACAGGTGTTGAAGCAGAAGATATGATAACGATGGGCGCCCAACCCTCGCAGATATTCATATTCCCTGGGGGCCTAGACGATGAAGAGGCTAAAGAAATAGATAATGCAAAGGGTGAGGACTTCCTCGATGAATTTAGAATAGAAAATGGCAAGAAAGTAATATCATATCTAGGCACGGTAGAAGAGAGAAAAAACCCTGCTGGTGTGGTTCAAGTAGCTAAGATGTTCAGAAACAACGACGATGTAGTGTTCGTTATAGCGGGTAAGCCTGGGGATCAGTGGGAAAAAGTCATTAAGGAAGCAAGAAAATTGAGGAACGTTATTGTAACCGGGGAGCTCAGTATAAAGCAAAAGGCATCGCTCATAAAGGCTAGCTACCTAAACATTATAATGTCGAGAATAGAAGCGCTTGGTCTAACCCAAATAGAGTTCATGTATGGGGGAGTTCCAGTAGTGACTAGTGCAACCTACGGCCAGAAGTGGCTCATCACACATAACAGGGATGGAATACACCTCAACGGCCCCGATGATATACAAGGGGCCTACAAGGCAATAATGACGCTACTGAGCAACGAAAGCCTGAGGAATGAGATGGGAAAGAATGCAAGGGATAAAGCAAAAGGATTCTTACTTTCTACCCTCATGAAATCGCTCCTAGAGAAGGCAAAGCAGATATCTCAATCGTAGTCGCATATACCACTTTTCGATGCAATCATCTCCTCAACGAGCTTGCATATCCTTGGAAAGACCTCCTCTACCCTCCCCTCGACCCTTATGTCTGCATAAGGGTCGAATTCTGTAGGTCCAGCATTTATTATAATTAGCTTTGCACCATTAGATTTCGCAACTATTGGCAATTGGTTTGCTGGGCTAACAGAAAGGCTAGAACCAAGCACTAAGAAAAGGTCGCTCTTTGATGCAAAGTCATAGGCTCTTCTTAACGTTTCGTCGTTAAGCGGCTCTCCAAAGAAAACTACGTCAGGCTTTATCAGACCTCCACAATAAGGGCAGAGTGGTACCCTATTGGCCCTTACCTCCTTTATACTCTCCTCTATGTTAAACCTCCTACCGCATTGAGTACATATGGAAAAGTTTATGTTTCCATGGAGCTCTATTACCTCCTTTGTATTAGCCTTCCTGTGTAGGTCGTCTATGTTTTGCGTTATAACCCCTTTTATAACCCCCATTTCCTCTAGCCTCGAAAGGGCATAGTGAGATATGTTTGGTTTGGCCTTCTTTATAGTATCGTACATCTTTTCAACGAAGAGCTTCCACGAGCTCATCGGGTCCTTCATGAAATATGAAATATGAAATAGAGAAGGGTCGAAGGTTTTCCATATTCCACTGGGGCCTCTAAAATCAGGTATTCCGCTGGCCGTGCTGATGCCGGCACCTGTCAAAGCGACGGCGAACCTAGACCTTATCATCTCTTCAGCTATCATTCTTATTTGGTTCAAGGCAACCCCCTCAAACCAAGGGTACCCACTTGACTATACCTCCACGCTCCCTCTTTTCTATTTTGTTTTCTAGCTCCAGCCTCCTTAGGTGCGAGAGGGTTTCACCTATCGCGAAAAACCTTTCTGGGTAGGGGTATTCTTCCCAAGAGGAATAATTAGTCCTCCACCTAATAACCTTTGCCAGCTCATAAGCCGTAGCCTCCCCCCTTTCCTTCACATAACCAAGTATTTCATTTAAGCGCTGTTTATGATGCTCTATGAGCTCCTTGGCCCTTTTAGAAGGATTAACTATAGGTTCTCCGTGTCCTGGTAGTGCAATCCTAGCATTCATCATGGAAACCTTTTCAAGGCTATTCATATAGTCCCCTAGAGGATCTTCCCTTTCATCAATAAGGGTTATTTGTGGCGTTATTCTATCAAGTATGTGATCGCCAACAAACAAGATGCCTTCCTCTTCATAAAACAAGTTAATCTGACCTGGGGTATGACCTGGGACGTGAATAACCTTAAACCTCTTGTTACCCAATTCCACCTCAGACCTCTCAGTAAGGGGAATCCACGGCATTTCCCTAAGGTAATTGTCATAAACGTCTATAATCCTCATGGCCGGATGATACCTTGAGATTTCATTTGCCTCTCCTTGAGGTACACCATGCCTCTTGTAAAGCCTTAGAGCCTTTCCTATAAACTTGTCGAACCCTTTTCTTAAAGTAGACTCATCTTTTAATCCAAGGTAGAAGTCCGCTCCGCTTAACTCGTACAGAATGGGGGAGAGAGTTATATGGTCAACGTGAAAGTGAGTCACCACTACAGATTCTAAATCGCCTATCCTAAGCCCAATAGAAGCTATCCTGTTTATAAGCTCATGAAAGGATCTAATACTATACATACCCGCATCTATCAAGCTGAACGTATTGTCCTCTCGTATCAAATAAACGTTCACGAATTTAAGCGACTCGATCGGGATGGGAACCTTGATCCTGCTTACCCACTTTGGTACCTGAATTTCACCCTCCAAAAATATCACCAAGCATTAATTAAAGACAGAAAATTAATATCTGTTGTTAAATTAGCGAAAGCGAGAAAAGGCCTGCACCTGATGCTAAAGTTGTCACAACTTAGCTATATATTCAAGCCTCTTGGCTATATTGTCTAAAAACCTGATCCTCTTTGGCGTTGGTGGATGAGTAGACATTATCTCTGCCCTTGGATCTGCCCTTGACTTCCTTAACCTTTCAACTACCTCATCTATGTCCTCACCAATAAAATCCCACCCTCCTGGGCGATCAATCTCGAAGAGGAATCCGCCACTAGCCTCTATAAAGGGCGCTATTATAAACAATGATTGGGCTATGGAGTTGCTCTTAGCTTCGTCTCTCAACCTCTTGCTAGACTTATAGGCTAGCTCCAGCCTTGCTAGCGCCCTCTGTAAGTTTCTAGGCCTCTTTGTCACGATGGCACTATTTGCATCAGCGTAATATTCCCTAAGCCTATTAAAGTGTGCTACCAGAAACCTAAAGAGCACACCGGTTGCGATTAAAATCATGCCCACGAGGAGCAAGAGGATGCCCCCACCCTCTCCTCCAGAATCGCCATCATAACCTCCAGATAGCATACCATTCCAAATGAGTATCTGCCCTAAATAATACACAGCTAGCGGAATCAGGCTTAGGGCTAATATAACCCCCACATCTCTGTGCTTCAGGTGGCCAACTTCGTGCCCAAGCACGGCCTCTACCTCACTTTCAGGCATAATGCTCATCAGGCCCCTTGTCACTGCAACAAAGTTGCCAGTTAAAGGACTCCCATAAGAAAAGGCGTTTGGTATATTAACCTCGGCAATCCTTACCTTTGGAGGCTTTATGCCACTCTTCCGTGAAACATCTATAAGCATTTCCTGTACCTTTTCCTCCTCTGCATTTCTTGGGGCATGGGTCCTATACATCATGTTAATTAAATAGGGGGATAGGAGCCATTGGATTATTATTATAAATGCAGTAAAAATCACGGCTCCTACAACTATAGAGCTCCCCATTATTGGGAGTCCAAAGGCATAGCTAAGCAACTCTGCCGAGCCAATAAAAACGCCAAGCCCAGCCAGTATTATTGCTATGCCGGAGATGGCCATCGAGGCCTTAAGCCTTGAAAGGCTTTCTGGTTCTTTGCTGACAAGGCTTGGGGCAAAAGCGGTGAGAAATGCAACAATACCCCCAGCTACTATCGAACCTATTATCATTACCCACCAGTAGGCAAGCATTAGTGCTACCAGAGTACCTAGCATCGTTTCACCGTTGTAGTATGGGGTTCAAGCAGAGGATTAAACCTTTTTGCTGAAAGCTTAAAGGAATAAATAACAGAGAATAGCAATTATAGAGAGTGACGTGAAGAGTGATGAGAAGTGGAAGAAAGCCAGAAGGACCTTTGCAAAAAACTCAAACCTGTTATAATAATATCTGGCCCGCCAGGGGCAGGTAAATCCACCTACGCAAAGAGGCTTGCGAAGGACCTTGGCCTTAAATACTATACAAGTGGTGAGGCATTCAGGCAGGTGGCCAAAGAAAGAAACTTATCCCTCGTAGAGCTAAATATATTGGCAGAAAAAGACCCAGAAATAGACCTTGAAATAGACAAGAAGAGCTTTGAAGAAGTTATGAAAGGATGCGTTGTTATAGACTCACACCTAGCCTCATGGCTTTTCAGAGACCTAGCAACAGTAACAATATACATAAAGGCTGAAATGAAGAATAGGATTCAAAGGTTATCTATGAGAGATGGAATGGAAGCAGAGTCAGCGCTTGAAGAGGCATCAACGAGGGAGCTGGCGCATTGGCAGAGGTTTAAGAACTACTATGGCGTTGACGTAAAGGATCTATCCCTATTTGATTTAGTTATAGATACCTCAAACCTTGGTATAGAAGAGGCCTATACAATTATATTACAGTTTATTAAAAGAATATTAAAATTGACTTAAAAATTTAGTTTGCTATCTATTCCTTACTCAGGCAGATTTCTATGCTGCTTACCCTTCTGGTCCTCTGTTGGTTAGTCTGTGGATCATTCACAGTTATTTCGTGGCTACCAATGTCTATGTTCTTGATGCTTACGTTCTTTGCAAACCTGCTCCTTACGATTTCGACCGTATCCACGGCCTTAGTTATGTTCCTCCCTCTCGCCTTCACGACGACTGCGTTAATGTTCTGCTCCATCAGCGTAGTCAGCACAGCCAACACATAATTCATTACAGGCTTCTTACCTACCCTTACCTCAGGCGATCCTTCACATACCATTTGCTCCACCTTTTCCAACGATTTTGTTCTGTTATTCATTAGATTAAGATAGTGATATAAAAACTTTTTGCTCTATAATGAGCACTTAGCGCTATAAAATAGGCGCTATAAGTTATAAAAGGTTTATTAGCTACTTTGCTATATTGCAGACTAAGGGTAGGTACTGTGGATAAAAAATCTCGGTATATTGTAATAGCGTTAATAGTTGCTATAGTGATATCAAACTCCCTTTGGTACGTATCCTTCAGCGAAATGAGCTCCTCTTATAAAATGTATAAGCAGAAGTTCGAGAAGAGCGTGAAACTCCTAAACTCAACGAGCAACGCCCTTCTCCTCTATCAAAAAGAGCTGAATGAAACAGCAAAGATATTAAACGTAACAGGATTACTTCTGAAGGCTTATAACAAAACCCTTAGGCTGGAAATATTAGAAAACAGTATTGCTGAATTCAAAAGCTCAAACACCTCATTCTACAATGCAGTTAACCTAACGCTGAGGGCAATAGAAGCAAATACTACAGAAAGGGTCTATTACTTGACAATAGCCAAAAATGAGATAAACAGCAGCATCTCTACACTAGCACAGCTAACCAACAATGGAAAGGCCCTAAACCTCCCAAAAACGTATAGAGGAAATATATCGAAGGCCCTTTACCTAGCAGGCTCAGTTGAGCAAGTAATAAATAATTTGCTTACCAAAAACAAGCCCTCGTTAAATGATATAGCAACGCTTGATAAGGCAAAGACCCTATTTAACTACTACATAACAATATCAGAAATCATAATGCTAAAAAATACTAAGCTAAGTTAAGAGGTTCACTACTCAGAATACTTATTAAAGATAGAGTAGCAAAGGAGCGTCTCCTCTACGTCATTTACAATCTTTGCCACACTAAACAGCTCACTTAAAAGGTAGGCAAAAGTCGGAGAAGAATTTACTATTATTTCATCTAAGCCTTCTTCTAAGCCTAATATGGCTAGCAGCTTCCAATAGGCTTCTTCCTCTTTCTTTATGCTCGGCGGCTCTATGCTAGATGTTGAAGTTACTATAGAAACCTCTAGAACCTGCAGTAAGAACTTGAGCCTTTCCTTCTCATCTTCGCTCAAGCTATTTGAGAACCTCATGATATCCCTTGCAAACCTGTAAAGGGAATCTGTAAGTATTACCAATAAACCTACAGCAGCGGATAGGAGTCTGTTCATGTGCTCTTTATTTAGGTTCCTCCCCCTCCCCCTGCTAACATATCTGAGCATCTTGAAATTGTACTGCTTTAAGTCATTATACCTTGCGTCAATTTCATTCTTGTCTAACCCCCCACCATCTAAGAAAGATGCAAGCCTAGAAATCATATAGCTTAGATCCCTGCCATAAATTAACAAGGTATCGCTTACATCCATTTGGCTGCCCTTGAATAGGATTCCGAGCTCATATTCACTAAGTAACCCGGCTTCAGTGTTTGGAAACCTCTCAGCCGTTTGAATTATCCTATCTAAAAGGTCATTTTTGAAAGGTCTGTTTGAGTAAAACATCAAGGAATCCAGGCCTGATATATAAGAGCACAGAACAACCCTACCAGCATGCCTGCACACGTTACTATGATGTATCGAGAAAGAGGATTTCAGTAAAGAACCGTCGTATGAATTTGATATTATTAGCCTCTCCCCATCTTCAAATATCGTTACTTGGCTACCTACGTTTATCTTGTGCCTGCGTGCCCATTCCCTCGGTATGGTAATTATTATCGATGAAGTGCCCAACCTTTGTACCTTTCTCTGAAAAACCTTTTCGGTATACCTTGAGCTACTTTGCTCTTTCAAGAAAGCCCACCGTATTTATAGTATATAACTTTGGGTTTAAAAAAGTATCGCAGTTAATAAACTAGACCTTGTTATTAATATATATCTGTATATGTACAGAAAGGCTTATTAACTAACGGACTACAGTATATCACGCCTGTGAGGGCAGTTGGGTACGCGTGACGGTATTGATTTTGTAGACGTGCAGTATGTAGACCTTGTTGGCTTTTTGAGAACCGTAACAATACCTTACAGGACATATGCAAGCAAAAAACCTAGCTATGTAGCGACATTTGATGGAAGTAGTGTTGAAGGCTTTGAGAAGATAAACAAGAGTGATATGTTCCTAAAACCAGATGAAAACACGTTTTCACCTATACCATGGGATCAGAGAAAAGCTAGGGTGCTATCAGAAATATATAATTATAAACATGAAAGATATGAAAAGGATCCTAGGCTTATAGCTAAAAAGACTGATGAGTATATAAGAAGCCTAAATTTTAAACCTCTTGTTGGGGCCGAGATGGAGTTCTTTATACTAAGCTCTATTGATGTTGATGTAGAAAACAAGGCTAGGGGCATGGGATACTATTTAACCTCCCTTGAACAGGCCTGGGATACTTCAGGGATTCCATTGATGATAAAGAAATCTTATCATATGACCGAGCCGAGTGATAGGATAGCTGGTATCAGAGTAAAGATCTTAGATGCGTTAAAAGATATGGGGTATGGGTTTCAGGCTTCCCATCATGAAGTTGCTGTTTCGCAAAGCGAAGTGAGCCTTGAGGCCGGAGATCCACTCTTCATAGGCGATGAAATAATATCATTTAAATATATTGCTAGAAACATAGCTTCCCAGAATGGGCTTTCGGCTATATTCATGCCAAAGCCGCTATATGGTGATAATGGAAGTGGGTTGCACTTTCATATAAGCCTATGGGATTGCAATGAAAGTAAGAACCTCTTTATTGATGAAAGAGAAGATGAAATATCGCAGGTAGCTAGATACTTCATTGGAGGAATTTTATATCATGGTAGGAGCCTTGCAGCATTTGTAGCGCCAACTACAAACAGCTACAAGAGGCTTGTACCAGGATTTGAAGCACCCATATATTTGGTATGGGGGCATAGTAACAGAACTGTCGCTATAAGAATCCCATCATTTTCGAACAAAGGGAGTTCTGCGAGGATAGAATTCAGGAGCCCAGATCCTTCCTGCAATCCATACTTTGCAATCTCTGCGACATTATTGGCTGGAATTGATGGTATCAAGAAAAAAATAGATCCTGGAGACCCTTACGAAGATGACATTTATCAGGCAACCCCAAAGGAGCTTTACGAAAAGTCTATTAGAACACTACCAAAAAGCCTTGATGAAGCACTAGATGAATTGGAAAGTGACCATGAATACCTAAAGCCAATCTTTAGTAAGTATCTATTAGAAAGCTACATAGAGGCCAAAAGAAGGGAAAGTAACACAGTAAGAGCCATACCACATCCTTATGAAGTTTACATGTATTCAAATCTGTGAACTACCGTTCCCCGCCTATAGCTCTGCGTTTGAGGAGCCATTAGTGAAGCTTGGCACCTTTCCGCAGCAACTATAGCTTATTTTAGTAGCTTTTACAAGCCTTTCCCTCGTTATTAATTGGCGAGCGATTCAATGCTTGTGTTTGAGGGAAAGATATCTAGGTGGGGGCGTAGAGGATATGTTATCTACACACCAAGAGGATATGAAAGTATAGTTGAGGGGTATTATGAGAAGCAATTCTTGTCGTTATTAAGAAAGGTGTTAGTCCATGATAAGAGAAGGAAGAATTGATACACTCACCCTTCATATTCAAGCTAGCAGAGCTGGTAGCGAAGGATACGAGATTGAATAGACATACAGCTTCAGCATACGTTTTGGCACTAGAATATCTAGGATTGAAACCTAAAGGAGTTATCAGAACCTTAAAAGACCCATAAAGTAAAAACTGCTAACAATTTTAAGGGCTTCAGGAAGGACTTGATTGCCCCTTAACGAGAAGAGACCCTTCTGCTTGACTTCTTTGATTTCCCCGATTGTTATATTGTCTATCCTGCTTACCAAGCAATATTTAACGACATAGCCCATGTTTGATCCATGAAACTATCTCTATAAAAATTTTATTAAAAAATTAAAAAAGATGATTATGCCGGTTCAACGTGTATGATCTGAGTTGGACAGCTCTGTGCAGCTGAATCAACACAATCCTTTAGGTCATCAGGTACGAAGCCTTCTGCTCTGTTGTCTGGGTCTTTTCTCCACTTTGCAATGATCTGGGACTTTCCATCATCATCAGCCATTTCAAATACGTCACCGCACAGGCTTACACAGACCATATCTGCTATACAATTATCCCTTGGATCTATAGTTACCCTCAAGGTCAACCCATATCACCCTATTTTCCAAAAATCTAATTAGGATTAGCAGTATAAAAGCCTTTATTATAAAAACGTTTTAAAAACATTAGATAAATAAACTCAATCCTTTATAATTTAGTGGGAAAATATATAGAAAGGTTTGTACACTTCTACCTCCCATTTTAGACTAAAATAACTAAAATATGTCCAGGGAGAGTTTGTTTATTATTTAGTTTAATTGCAACTTTCATAAAGCTTTGTATCATGGTTTTGTATTACTAGGTATTGTATTTTTCTATCTTCGTTTAGAAGGCTCAATGATGAATAACGAAAACTCCACAAGTCTTCTGCCTTAAAAGCATACGTTAGATGCTTTAAGATATTAAGAAGTTTTCTGAACTTATTTACTATTAACTATGGGGCTATGACGGTTTAAAAGGCTCTACTTATTGCTATTCATAAAACATTAAGATAATATGGTAAAGCAACTTGAGCTTTAGTTTTAACGCTATTATTTATGACTAACTATTAATGTTTACAAAATAGCTCAATCTATATATAAAGAAACTGCTATACAAAATTGCCTCTATTATTCCAATATATAGAAATATGGGGCTCATTCTATTTACCTCAAAAGATATCATGACCTCCACGTGGCTTGTAGTCAATAATGAATAATAGATAGAGGTGCAACCTAGAGAGGTCTATAATGACTTATTGCGGGAAACGGTCAAGTAGATACTCTACACAGTTAAAGATGGAAAAATAAGAATGGCAATACTATAAGCAATACTTAGAGTTCAATTAGCAAGGGTGTGGCTTAAAAGAAAAGCTATGTTGCAATAGGTTGAGACTTAAACTTGATGAGCCTTGATGGTTTTTCATCAAGACTGGGATGGATGAAAGTCCTAAGCGTTGCTATGAGCTTATATAAGATGATTGAAACAAAATACCTAGGGAGAAGGGTATTTCGGTCCCATATCTAAAAGGGGATAAAAATGGGATATTCACTTGAAGAGGAGATGCATGGATACAACTTTATTGAGTATGAAGAGTTAGGGAAACCTAGGTACCTCATACTTGGTCTACCAGATGCCGGTATTATAGGACCCATAGTAGCAAGCCATATGGTAAAATCGCTGGGCATGAAAGACGTAATTGGAATAGAGAGCTATACTTACATACCCCCAGCAGCAATAATAAAAGAAGGTAACATAAAGTATCCCATGAGAATTTATGTCAAGGATGATATTTCGGTGCTGGTAACTGACATATCTCCCGTGCCTTCCGGTATAGTGCCTCTGGCTTCGGCCATTGTAGAGTTTGCAAGAAAAAGAGGGTTTGAGTATCTAATAGGCATTAGTGGAATAGGTAACCCTTCTAGGGCAGAAATAGAGAAACCGAACGTCTATTGGCTTGCCACTACCCATGATTCCTCTAAGCTTGTAGAAAAAATCTCAAGCGAGGTGAAACTCTTCCCAGACGGTATAATAGTAGGTCCCTATGCAGTAATATTAAAGGAATCTGCGAAGAGGAGGGTAAATAGCCTTTTGTTACTGGCAGATGCGTTTATAGAGATACCAGATCCGGAGGCAGCCGCAGAAATAACTAAGGTGATATCAAAGATAATTAATGTAGAGATAGACGTTTCACAGTTGCTCCAAGAAGCTGAAACCCTAAGGCTTAGGCTACAAGGATTGGCAAAGGAGACTAAAAACGCTTTGGCAAGAGTAGGGAAAGGATATGAGTACAGGACACCCCTTATCTATAGTTAAAAGGGGGTGTCGAGATTGGCATTCTACGACAAATATGAAGATATTAGGAAAATGATAATGAGGATTATAAGGGAGATGGTTATAGACGCTGAGGATATGGACTACTTCCTAGAAGGCATACTAGATAAAATGGAAAACTCTATGAGGGCGGACATGCTATTAAACCAAAGATTGGACGAGAGCTCGATGGGGTATCTAACACCTATAATAAGCATAAACGAAGGTAGGGATGAGCTTATTATAACAATAGACCTCCCAGGTAGCGATCCTGGAACGATTTCCGTAGATGTTATGCCAGACAAGATATCAATAGAAGCTAAGATAAAGGAAGAAATTGTGAGAAAGGCATTCGGCCAAGCATATTGGGCTAATAAGATAAAGGAGTATAGAGGAGTATATGACCTCCCTCATATAGTAGATCCGAAAAGCGTTGTTGTTAAAAAGAAGAATGGAATATTAATTATAAGAGTTAAAAAGGCTTAAAGATTGCTTGATTATCCCTAAGATTCTGATGTAGTTTTTTGTTCTGCTAGTGACTCGTCAAGCAGCTCAGCTATATCCTTTACCTTAAAACCAAACTTATCAGACTCGCCCCTAAACATGGTGTTACAGAATGGACATGCAACTGCGACTATTTTTTCGTTTGACCCTATCTTATTTAGGGTTTCTGAGGCCTCTTGAGCCCTTAGCGTCGCTATCCTCTCCCCTCTCTTTATTTCATAGAACAGTTGCCCTCCACCACCTCCACAACAAAAGCTATTACCCCTGTTTCTAGGCATTTCCCTTATCCTTAAGCCTTTTATGTTACTAATCACTTCCCTTGGCTCATCAAAAATCCCATTCCACCTACCTAAATAACATGGGTCGTGATAAGTTATGGCATACCTTAATTCATTACTTGGCTTTATTTTACCCTCTTTTATTAGCCTAGAGAGCAATATGGAATGGTGTTCAACCTCAAGGTTTTCTAATATATCAACATACTTCTTTGCCTCCTCATCCTTTAATATGTAATCTTTGTATTTCTTGTAATTGTTTTTGAAATTATTAAAGCCATGTGGACAGTTAACCAACAGCTTCTTAAATTTATATTTGCTCAAAATCTCTAGGTTTATTTTAATGTATTCAGCAAACAAAGCTTCATCACCAATACTCCTTGCGGGTTCCCCACAGCATCCCTGATCGAGAGGTATACCTACCTTAAATCCAGTTTTCTTTAAAACCTTTATAACTGCCTCAGCCACGGGCCTTATCCTTGGATCAAAGCTAGTTACGCAACCTATCCAATAAAGGTAGTCATATTCCTCTCCCTCCTTAGCTATAATATCTTCGCCATACTTTTCTGCTAACTCGTTAATCCACTCCTCCTTTTCCACTGGGTTCATGCCCATCGGATTGCCCATTTGCTGCAAGTTATAGAGCGCATTTAATGCATCTTCAGGTACTTCTTGGGAACCTGTGCTTATCATACCCCTCCTCATATCAATAATGGTATCAACATGATGAATGAGAACCGGACACTCATAAACGCATGCCCCACAAGTGACGCAACTCCAAACTGCTTCTGGATTTATCTGGATCTTTTCTTGACCTACAACTTCGCTATCCCACATACCCTTCCTCATCATCTCAGCCATGCCCACTATAACGTTTCTCGGAGATAGTAGCTTCCCAGAATTGTAAGCTGGGCACGCGTTTGTGCACCTCATGCAACTTGTGCATGCGTCAAAGTCTAACCTCTGCTTCCAAGTGGTGTCAGAAAGCTTTACTATACCTATGTTTTCTCCCTTTTCTATCCTTTCATCTATATCTAACACAGGTTTGATACCATCAGGCATCTCGCCTTCTCTTTTCAAAGAAACATTAATGGATGCCGCATATATATGCCATAGGTTAGTATAGGGTATTAGTGCCATGGCCACCATGGCTAACGTCATGTGGAAGAGCCATAGCCCCCTATATATTACCTCAAGCTCTGATATCGGGAAGTTCTTCACCCACAAGAATATGAGATAGTTAACAGGGTCAAACCAAGGTCTTTCCCATGAATACCTGTAGGCAACTGCTGCTATACCTGCTAGGAAGAAACCAGTCACTAAAATAACCAGTAGCATTGAGAGGACAAGGTAATAATAGGGATCTTGTGGCAGGTTTGGGGTTAGCTTTAGCCTTCTCCTAATAATGGCTATAATGATACCAATTATCGCAATAACGCCAGCTATGTTCGCTAACAGCTTATATACATAGAAGACGTCCCCAACCAGAAAAACAACTATGTGTGCATTTATTGCCCTCAAAACAGTGGTTACCGCAAGCCAGCCTATTCCGTAAAATATTAGTGCGTGCATGCCCCCAGGAAACCTCTTCCTTAGCACCTTCCATTGCAGGATCGCATATTGGACAAAGTTCTTCACTATGTGACTTAAAGGAGGCCACCTTATCTTTTCGTTTCCATAAGTCCACCTACGGTATCCTACATATGCGGAATAAAGCAATAGCGAAGCCACGGCCACAGCAAATGCATATACTACTGCCTCATATTGTTGTACCCACACAAAGTTGTAAATGCCTATGTATGTCAATGCCTTGCACCTGGCCAAGATATAAATATTTATTATACTATAA
>WAJZ01000058.1 GCA_015523575.1 Candidatus Hestiella acidicharens
AGTAAATACTGTACCTTTTGTCCTTCTTCTACGCACATAATAAAAATATTTATTAGGTTTTAATCTAATAATGAATTAATGTGATGCGTTATGTTCGAGAATGAAGTAATTAAGGATCTTCTTAAAAAATATAAACGATTGTGGGCCCTTGGTCATGCAAGAGCCCTTATGGGTTGGGATAATGAGGTAAATATGCCACGAGGAGGTTCTGAAGAAAGGGGTGTAGCGATTGCAGAAATAAGTACCTTGAGTCAAGAAATACTTCTAAGCCCCGAGTTTACATCGCTGGTAGAAAAGGCCTCCAAACAGGAGGGCTTAAATGATTATGAAGAGGGCGTGGTAAGGGTCTTAAATAGGGACATATCAATAATGAAAAAGATACCCCCAAGCTTACTTTACGAAATATCTGAGACCTCCCAGAAGGCTTTTCATGCCTGGAGAGATGCAAGGGAAAAGAATGATTTTTCATTGTTTAGCAAACATTTGGAGAAGATAGTAAAGCTAAGCATTGAATTGGCAGAAAAACTAGGATATGAAAAGGAACCCTATGATGCTTTGTTAGACCTATTTGAAGAGGGATTAAGAACAGACGATGTAATTAATATATTTAGTTATTTAAAACCTAGCATGAAGAAAATTGTAGATAAGGTATTATCAGAAAAATATTATTACTTTGATTCTCCTTTGGAAAAGGAAAGGTATGATGTTGAGAAAATGAAGCAGGTGAACAAGGAGGTATTAGACCTTCTAGAGTTCCCATGGGACAGGGGAAGGCTAGACATAAGCCCTCACCCGTTTACAAATGGTCTCGGACTTAACGATGTAAGGATCACCACAAGGTATGAAGGCTTCGACTTCAAGAGATCGTTATTTAGTGTAGTCCATGAATTTGGTCACGCTACGTATGAATTGCAAATAGATCAAAATTTCAAGATGACGCCGCTTGCCTCTGGGGTTAGCCTTGGCATACATGAAAGTCAGAGTAGGTTCTGGGAAAACATTATAGGGAGAAGCAAGCAATTTACTGAGCTAATAAAGCCAATCTTGGACAAACACTTAGGTTTTACAAGGAACTATGATGCTGAAGATATTTATAGATATTTTGCATTGGTAAAGCCGAGCCCAATAAGGACAGAAGCTGATGAGCTGACCTATAATTTCCACATATTGCTCAGGTTTGAACTGGAAAGGCTAATGCTTAGAGGGGAGATTAATATAAATGATTTGCCTGAGTTATGGAATGATAAGATGGAGGAGTACCTTGGTATAAGACCAAAAAGTTATAAAGAAGGTGTTTTGCAAGACGTACACTGGTCCCACGCAGACCTTGGCTACTTCCCCACATACACTCTTGGAAACATAGTAGCGGCACAGATAAGGGAGTATTTGCTTAGAAGCAACTTTAATATATATGAGCTTGTGAGTGAAAGACGCATTAAAGATATAAAGGAGAAGTTGAAGGAATTGATACACAAATATGGCTCAACGTACAGGCCAAAGGATTTGTTAAGGAAACAACTTGGAGAAGAATACAATCCAAAGTATATTATAGACTATTTCGAAGAAAAATATATTGGTCATTAACCTTTTTCTGTACTTTATATCATCAAGGAGTTATAATTTTGTTACTTGCTTGTAAAATTTTGCCTTTCAAGGCTAGGATACGTAAGGTGGGTAGCTAAGCTAACATCTTGCAGAACAGGTAAAATTGAAAAGTAGCTCCCTAATGCCATAAGGGGGTGTAGCGGTGGTACGAGCCTGCCCTAGGATAAGATTGCCCCATTAAGAGGCAATCAAGCTCCCCCTGAAGTTTCACCTTTAAGGGCTGGGTAACCCACAGAGGCTATTATCTTTTTGATTTTTTCCTTTGTTTCTAACCCTTCTTCCATTAACGGCCTCCTCACATATGGTTTTATTGGTGCGCCCATGATTTCCAGCGTTGCTTTAGTCGCGCTAGAGTTTGATAGCCCTATATCATATATCTTTGAAATCTTAAGTATTCTTTCATATATTCTTGTTGCCTCGTTTATGTTTCCTTCCAAAAAGCTTTCGTAGAGGTCGACGTGGACCTTTGGGAACGCATTTCCAAGACCAACTATACCCCCATCTCCTCCCATTATTAGGTTTGGGAGGAGCAGCTGGCTCATGCCAGTTAAAATTTTAAATTCCTTCCTTACGCCTTTTATGGTCAATATTAGCTTCCTCAAGTAGCTAAATGCGTCATAAGTAATTTTTGTGCCTACTATATTACTATGCTCCCTTACAAGCCTCTCATATAATTTAATGGGAATCACAACCCCTGTGGTATAGGGGTTGTTGTAGATTATTATTGGTTTGTCTAGCTTTTCAGCAATAGTTGAAAAATGCCCGTAGAGCTCTTCTTCCTTTACCTTATAGAAATATGGTGGCATTATTATAAAACCATCAGCTCCATAGTCAGCAAATTTCTTTCCAAGCTCTAATGAAAGGCTTGTTGAATTTGTTGTTATCCCGGGCAGTACTATCACCTTATTTGGCGCTATCTCTATCGTCTTTTTTACCAGCTCTTCCATTTCGCTTGTTGACAGGCTCACAAATTCCCCTGTGGTCGAGTTTGGAAAGAGGCCGTTGACTTTATTATTTACCAGGTAGTTGATGAGCCATTCAAGTCCTTCAAAGTCTATTTGCCTGTTTTCATCAAATGGTGTAATCA
>WAJZ01000059.1 GCA_015523575.1 Candidatus Hestiella acidicharens
CAACACTATCTTATAACCTGCTTTCAATATATCACCTTCCTATGAGTAGATACACTAAGAATATATTATGTTATGCTATCCTATTAAATTTTTACAACTGAAAGCCCAGCCTTTTAAGGCTGGGATGAGTAAATTTTATGAGTTGTGAATGCTTTAGTGTATTCTAGGGAGTAGGCGTGGGGGACAACTCTCAGGCATGGAAAATGCTTAGAAACACTAGGCATGCAAAGTATTGGTGTGCCTATCATTTTGCCTGGGTTCCTAAATACCGTAGGGATATTCTTGTTGGCGAGGTTGCTAAATATACTAGAGAGGTATTGAAGGGTATAGCTGAAGAACTTGGATGTGAAGTATTGGCATTAGAGGTTATGCCAGACCATGTTCATATTTTTCTTCTTTGTCCCCCACGCCTAGCCCCCTCCTATATAGCGAACTACCTTAAGGGCAAGAGTGCCAGAAAAATACTGCAGAGGTTTTCGCACATCAAGACAAGAGCTAAGTATGGTAAGTTATGGAATAGAAGCTACTTTGTTGCTACAGCAGGCAACGTAACAGAGGATGTTGTTAAGAAATACGTTGAAGAGCAATGGAAAGGAGTATGGTATTAGCGTTATTTTTGCAGATGAAGCATACACATCATCACGCTGTCCATTTCATGGCAATAAATGTGGGAAGAGAATAACTAGGGGATTATTCAAGTGCACAGCTACGAACAAAGTATTCAACGCTGATATTGTAGGTGCATATAACATTCTAGTTAAGGGAATAACCATAACCCCGAGCCCCCGAGAGGGGATAGGGGTAATGGGTCGGAGGCCCGACCTGAGGCTGAACCCTAAAGGGGATTTAGCCCCAAACCTCCCCGCCCTAGCAATACCAAGAACCATTGCCCTTTAGGGCGGGGAGGAGGTCAGCAAGTATAAATAATCCTTATATAACAATTTTATAAAAATATTTTTAATTAAATAATAAAACTTTTATACCCTGGATGAAGAAGTAATATAGCGGTGTCTATCGTGTCAAGTACATTGAAATTAAAAGCTTCGGACATCATGAAAAAAGCTGTTTCGGCAATGCCCAACATAAAAATAAAAGATGCCGCAAAGCTGATGGATGAAAACAGCATAGGTTGCGTGGTAGTTACATCACCGGAGGATAAAGTTATTGGAATATTTACAGAAAGAGATCTGACAAGGATTGTTGCAAATGATATACCTCTGGATAAAAGCTTAGGGGATGTTATGACAAAAAATCCTTGGACAGCAAAGGAAAGCGATAGTATAAGTAAAGTCGTGACCCTAATGTATGAAAAAGGGATAAGACATCTACCAGTGGTTGATTCTGAAGGAAGGTTAAAAGGTCTAATCTTGGTAAGAGACCTTACTGGGATACTAACAAGGCTAACATCTTATGAATGATTGGATCTACCAAAAGTTTATTTTTGTTTTGCAAGAGATTTTTCTCAGAGCTTCAACCTTGGCTTTTCTTTAAAGGTAGCGCTAAACCCTCAAAGGTTTATTAAAAAGGATGAATGCCCTAGGTCTTATAGTAGCAAAGTCCTAGAAGAAAGAGTTATATGTCCTTTATAATAATTCTTATATAAGGGTATAGAATTGCTTGATGATGATAATAAAAGCCTTTTTGAGGATCTTATAGAAGTCGAGGTAAGCTTCAAGGGATCTAGGATAATAGCATATAAGGCTAAAAATTCCGGAGGTTATGTATGTCCAATTTGTAAGAGCGCTCTCTTTTTCAGCGAATCTGATCTATTAAATCACATAGTTTCTCATGCAAAGGGATACATAGAAAGGAGAAGGGATGCACCAACAAGGCAATTCAGAAGGAAAACCAAGCACTAGCGTTTGAATAGTTTTTGGCTGGGCTGAATACATTTTAACGTTCCGAGGAAGAGTTTATACATATTGATAGTTAAGTTATTGTTTGAGGAGCAATGAGAACAATGCTCCAAGCCCCCGCAGGGCATGACTTAGATGGAAGCCTTATGCCATTGGCTTCAACAGCCACCCATGACCTCATAACCATCAAGAGGGGGTTATGGACAGGTGGAACTCTTTAGGTGCTACCATAAACCTATATAAAATGAATGACCACCTAGGGGAAATGGAACTAGCAAGAATTTATTGAGTAAAGTTTTCTATAGGCTTTTTGGAGATGACCTATAGAGCGCATCTCCTAGATGCTAGAATTCTTGCTCCCCGAAGGGTGCCCATGACTTCCATATAGTTTATAATCACAATAATACCAAGGGAAAATGTAACACATCTTGGCTGAACCTATAATGGCCTATAATAAGATTGGAAATGGTTGCTAATAGTAGCTGGTACAAATATATTACTAGCGAAACTAAAGAGGATTCATTGCATATAAGATTCCTACTAATATAGGTAATTTTTTGAAAACTGCATTTCTAAAATATTTTTTTGTTACGACCAGTAGCTCTTTCGGAGTTAACATTTTATTTAATGTCCTGTATAAGTAATTAAAATTAAAGGAGTCAAGACCACACCCAGCAAGCAAGCCAGATATTATAGAGAAAATATTAAATTGGAAAAGCGCCATAATCTTCTCTAGTGTATTTTCTGGCTTGTAGAGATCTAATATTATGAGCTTACCATCAGGTCTTAGTATCCTAGAAAACTCTTTGATTGCATCTTCATAGAACCTGGCATCCCTGAATGAAAACATCGCTATAATAGAGTCTGCGGAGTTTTCCTTCATTGGTATGCATTCAAACATGCCGTTAACTAGGTTCAGGTTTTCCATGGAATCCTTTGCTGCTTCTAGCATGGCAAAAGAAGGATCTAAAGCAACAATGAGAGAATCACTATTAACCTGTTTTATATACCATGTTGAGGTACCAGGTCCGCTACCAGCATCTACTATTACCTTTGATCCGACTGCTAGGCTTGAAGCAATAATCCTTAGTTTTTTTAAGGTATAGAAGCTCATTATGTTATTTGCTTTTTCATAGCATCCTCTTTGTGAATACCTTTCTATTTCATTAACCAAATCCTTCCAAAACTCTTCATCTAAGCCAAGCCCAGCCTTCTTCATATCCATCATCACTATCATTAATTAGCATTGACCCTGTGAATGGTTGGTCTCTAAATATTTAAATGTCGGCCGATTTGTTTTTGATACTCCCTCTAGCCTTTACTAGAAATGCAGTATTAGGCAATGGATAAAAAAGGCTATTTTATCTGATAGACTAATAGTTCTCTTAGTAAAACGTAGTGTATGGTGGAATTTATAGTAGCTATAAGCTGAGAAAATACGGTAATATTGAATGTATATTAATAAACTCCAAAAGTAAAAATATACGGGGTTAGGTGCAACGGCGTGAGCGAAGAGAAAGCAATGCAAGACGTTGATACTATGATCATAGAAAGATGGGAGAGGGTAAGAGAATACCTTGAACCAAAGCTAGAAGACACCACAAGATCGATCGAAGACTTAGGGATTGAGAGCATCCCCTACTACTTGGCAAAAGGAGGAAAAATGTTTAGAGGTTTCCTTACAATATTGTTTGCAGAATCCTTAGGAGGTACTATTGAAAAGGCTTCGGATGCTGCCGTTGCTATAGAAATCGTTCATGCAGCAAGCTTGGCTATGGATGACATAATAGATAGAGACGTAAAGAGAAGAGGGAAGCTTTCGAGTTGGGTAATCTATGGTGTAGGAAAAACAGCTCTCACTAGTCTCTTGCTTATTCCTGTTGCGCAAAGGATAATACAAAACTATGGCTTTGAGGCAATAAAATATAGTATAAAGGCATGGGAGTCAATGGTCAGAGGGGAAATACTAGATGCATATGCCTACCTTAAATTAAAACCCTCTGACTACATAGAAATTATTAAACTGAAAACCGCCTCCCTTTTTAGCCTTTCGACGGTTTTAGGGGCGATTGCAGCAAAAAACAAGGTAGTTATAAATAACGCGGAAACTTATGGGAATAAGTTAGGGATAGCTTATCAAATAGCTGATGACATAAGTGACTACTATTCGTATTTAAAGGGAGAAAAAGAAAAGCTAGACCCAGGAGAAATATTGTTCGAGAAATGGGTAACGGCAAACAACCATGATGAAAATGAAGGTGATATAATAAGGAAGGGTATCAAAACTTTGAGCGCAATAGTTGATCATACTTCTAGTGTGGTGAATTGCTTCCCTAACAACGTGGAGAGAAGCATGCTAAGCAGAATTCCCCATTTTATGGTATCAAAAATGCTCGAAAGCGTTGGTTTAAAGTTTTAGGGAGCTAATTGCTTGGAAGTTATCAGTGGTGGGGATTTTTGAGAGGTTCTCTGCAGAAGAGACTAGTAGAAAAATTAAAAAATGAAGGCTATATAAGATCAGAGAGGATAGAAAGGGCTATGCTTGAGATAGACAGGTCTATCTTTGTCCCAGAAAAATATTTACACAAAGCATATGACGATATACCCCTACCTGTAGGATATGGACAGACCATTAGTGCGCCAAGCATTGTGGCATACATGACGGAGCTGCTTCAACCTGCTGAGGGATCGAGAGTATTGGAAGTGGGAACCGGTTCTGGGTATCAGACAGCGATAATTGCATACCTTGTAAAGGAACAGGGGCACGTATGGTCTATAGAAAGGGTTAGAGAGCTCTCAGATATGGCTAGGGAGAAACTAAAGGAGGTTAATCTGCTGCAATACGTAACCCTAATAGTTGGCGATGGTTCTATAGGCTATAAAGAAGGCCAGCCATATGATAGGATTATCATCACGGCTGCATGTCCTAAAATACCAAGCTTTGTCAAAGAGCAGCTAAAAGAAGGCGGGATAGCGGTATTGCCTGTTGGAGGTAAATATGAGCAGAGGCTCGCAATAGTCCATAAGCAACGTGATCATGAATTAAATATAAAATATGACATATCAGTTCTGTTTGTACCCTTGGTAGGCGTTGAGGGTTTTGAAGTCAACTAAGTTATAATGGGATTTATTTCTAACTAACATAATTATTCATTAAATATTTAAAACCTGTCTGAAACCATTTTCTTGCAATGAAGAGTGTGGTGGACTCGGAAAATAGATGTCGACAAGGAGCCCTCTGAGCTTTCTTTTTACTTCTAATCTAAAAATGAGGCTAATATTGCCTGGCATATCTCATGACTGTTATGGCACGCCTTCCGCAAATGGGGCATTTTCCCTCGTTTATTTTCCTGCTAGGCCAAGGCGTTCCTAGGCTTTTGGCATCAATAGAGTCCATTATCTTTAGTGCACATTCTTCTCTTCCACACCACGGGATTTCCACGATACCTTCCTTCTTGTTTAAAAGTTGCCTTGCCTCTTCTGGCGTATTAACCCTATGGATCTTTTTCTTCATATTTTCCCATGCGGTATCATACAGGTTTTGTGATATCATTTCCATAGTTGCCTTTATTTCTTCAATTAATCTTTCCCTATTAACAACCCTCTTTTCTAGTGTATCCCTCCTGACTATTGTTGCTGTGTTCTTTCTAAACTCCCTTTCACCTATTTCTATCCTCAGGGGTACGCCTTTCGAATCCCAGTAATAATATTTTTCGCCCGGCGTCATGTCTTCCCTATCATCCAGTTTGGCCTTTATGTCATTTCTGTTAAGTTCATCTGTAATGGCTATTGCGTATTTGTTTATGTCGTCCTTGATTCCTTTATTGCTAGGTACTATAGGAACTACTACTGCTTGAAGGGGTGCTATGCTAGGTGGTAACACCAACCCATTGTCATCACCATGTATTGCTATTAACGTTGCCAATACCCTATCACTAATCCCATAGCTAGTTTGCCACGGATGGTCGTAGGAGCCATCTTTTAGCTGTATTTTGAAGTTAAATGCCTTAGGGAAGCTCTGCCCAAGGTGGTGTACTGTTCCTATTTGCAAGGTTTTTCCATCAGGCAGAAGTGTATCAAACGCTATCGTATACAGGGCTCCTGCGAATTTATCCCAATCAGGTCTCTTAGAAATTAAATAGGGTATTTTTAATGCATCAAAAAACTTCTTATATATTTCAATAGCCTCCTCTATTTGCCTTTCAGCATCATAATAGTTCTCATGTAGGGTATGCGCCTCTTTAAAGGTTGTGACTTCTCTCAGCCTAATTAGTGCCCTTGTTGCCTTCGTCTCATATCTAAACATGCTAACTATTTGGTAGAGTTTCTTTGGAAGTTGCCTATAGCTTTGATACCAAAGTGATTCGTAATAGGTGATTATCGTTTCACTTGTTGGCCTAAGGGCTAATTTCTGATCAAGTTCTTCTAATCCGCCATGGGTTATCCAATAAACCTCATCTTCAAAGCCTCTTATATGCTCACCTTCCTTTTTAAGCATCCAATCAGGAATTAGGAGGGGAAAAAGCACCTCTTCATGATTGGTTTCATCAAGAAGGTTCCTTATTTTTTCTATTATCTTTTTTCTAATCTGAAAGCCATAGGGAAGCCAAACCCCCATGCCCTTTACTGGATACCTGCCATAGTCGTAAACCTCAGCCTTTTTCAGTACAGAGTCAAACCATTCGGAAAAGCTTGAAATCAGCCTGTCCTTTTTTGGTCGAATCATTCTACTCACCCGATTTCTTTTAAGAATAAAATAAGATGGGTTTATTAAGGGTTATTAAAAGCTAGAGAGGCTATATAAAAAAGTTTGGAGGCAGGGCTTACACCTTCAATCTATGGGAGAACGAATAATATAATTATTGCAACAAGAAGCCCATAAATTGCTATACCTTCGCCGAGAACCACGAATATAAATGCTGTACCAAACATTTCTCTGTTTTCAGCCACTGCACTTATCGCTGCTGCACCAGCTACCCCAACGCCAATTCCGCCACCAATTCCAGCTAAGCCTATAGCAAGCCCAGAACCTATTGCCTTCCCGGAAATACTTGTTGGTGAGGCTACTGTAGATTTTGCAGAAGAAGTGGCTGCATGAGATATAGCTACTCCTGTAAAGAGGGCTGCAACTATTGAAATGAATGCTACTAATGCCATTATTTTCTTATATTTCTTGTTACCAGAAACCTCTTTTATTAGAGCTCCAAAGCCCTTAGCAAGCCTGCTACTCACACTATCACCGTTGCTCATATTAATATGGGGTATTTTAAAAGGGTTTCGTTGGAATACAGATGTTTCCAGTTAGATTACTATCTATGGTAGTAATTATTAGGTAAGGGTTATAAGCAATTCCTGAGGTAAAGGTTTTTATTGGGTCTATGTGGATTATTATGGGGATGTGGGGCTTATTCTGTTTGCCTCAAAAGATATTCATGACCTCCACGTGGCTTGTGGCCATGGTGAAGTCTTGAGTAGAGACATAGCCTACCCTAGAGAGATTTACGATTATCTAGGGCAGGAAACGGAGTCTATTCACGGGAATCTAAAAAGACCTAGGCAAGGAATAGTAAATGAGCTTTAAACCTTGTCGTCACTATCTTCTACGGGGATTAGCTTGATATTGAGCGATAGGGACATAAACGTGCTGCTCAGGTCAAAAGAGCTAGTCATAGAACCCATTAAATCAGATACAATAAGAGAGAATGGCCTTGATCTGAGGCTGGGACATGAATATTGCGAGTTTAAGAAAACAGAAAAAGAACTAGATCCACACGACCCCTTGCCACCTACAAACTTTTATGAATGCAAGAAATCAGATAGCTTTACTATAATGCCTCAAAGGCACTACCTTTTGCATACAATGGAATACATAAGGCTACCCTCCTATCTTGTAGGTCTTGTTAACTTAAGGAGTACGTGGGCAAGGACAGGAATCTATATACCAAGTACAGTTGCAGATGCTGGGTTTGAAGGGGAACTTACCATAGAGGTGATAGGAAGCGAGTTTCCAGTAAGGCTATATGCTGGTGAGAGGTTTCTACACCTAGTTTTAGTTAAGATGGAGACGCCTTCGGAAAGGCCATATAATGGAAGCTACAAAGGACAGAGGGGTGTTAGGCTTCCAAAATTCTTTGAAAAAGGTTGATTAATATCATAGGATACTTTAGAGCATTAGAGAGGGGTGGAGCCATGAAGAAATATTATATTGAAACGTATGGTTGCCCGTTATCTCGTTTCGATAGTAATACTATGATCTACCTTTTGAATTCTAACGGCTACAGGATGACAAATAACATAGATGAGGCAGAAATTATTATTGTTAATACTTGTGCCGTAAGACTCGATACAGAGATCAAAATAATTAAAAGGTTGAAGGAGATAAAAGGCTACTCAACGAGATCCAAAATTGTTGTATCTGGTTGTCTTGTTAAGGCTAGACCTTCGCTTGTCGAAAGAACGTTACCAGATGCCAGCCTTATTTCTCCTCAAAACGTTTCAAAAATACTAGAGGTTGTTGAGTCTAACAAGAAGGTAATATTGCTTAACGGAGAGAGGGATAATGAAAAAATTTTTATTCCCCCTAGCATGGATAGTACTGCAACGATAATGATAGCAGAAGGATGCCTCGATAATTGTAGCTTTTGTATAACAAAACTTGCCAGAAGAACCTTAAGGTCTTATAAGCCTCGTCTCATAGTGAATACAATTCAAGAGCTTGTGAAAAATGGTGTAAAAGAAATAAGGCTTACAGGGCAGGACACGGCAGCATATGGGCTTGACCTCGTACCAAAAACGAGGCTTGATGAACTTGTTTCTATGATAATAGATAGGGTCGATGGAGATTACAGATTAAGGATAGGTATGATGACACCAAACAGGTCAATGGAAATAATAGATAACCTTCTAGAGCTATATAGGGATGATAGGGTGTTTAAGTTCTTTCATATACCAGTTCAATCGGGCGATGAGAACCTTTTGAAGGTAATGAATAGGAATTATTCTGTAGAGGAATTTAAAGATCTCCACAGGAAAATTAAAGCTAAATTCCCCAGTTCGCTTTTTGCAACAGATATAATTGTTGGTCATCCTGGCGAGGATGAAGAATCTTTTAATAATACTGCTAGGTTACTCAGGGAACTTAAGTTTGAAAGGGTGTATCTAGCTCAGTATAGCATAAGGCCTAGGACAAAGTCAGCTTCAATGCAACAGGTGCCAGAGCCCATAAAGAAGAAGAGGAGTGGAATGTTAAACCAAATAATACGCGAGGAAGCAGAGAAGATTTACAGAACCTATATAGGTAGGGAAGAGGAAGTCTTAGTGACTTCAAGGGGTTTCAAAAAATCCTATGTTGTAGGCAGGATGCAGAATTACTTTCCTGTAGCTATAGATGGGGATGAAGGTCTTATTGGTAGAAGATTGCTAGTAAAGATAGAAGGCGCCTCCTATTTTGACCTTAGGTCGAGTACATATAGAAACCTCTAGGCCTTTCTTTTCTTCAGTCTTAACTTTTCAATTCCCTGATTCCAGGATACTTTATTTTTATTACCTTTACTCCTAGGGTTACTGCAATCTTTTGCATTGCGTAGTCATCTGTAGCTATGTAGGTTTCCCCTGACTCCTTTTTTAAACAATAGGATAATGCGAGCACCTCAACGTCTACGGCACTTAACTTTTTATTTAACCCCATATTCTTGGCTATTTTAACTACTTTTTGTCTGTAGTTGTTGTCTACTTCTAAAACGGAGACTTTTTTTGCTGCAAGAGACGTCTCAAGGATCCTTTTAGAGAAATTATCCTTTATTTCGTTTATAACACCAGGTGTGGTAAATGAAATGAAAGGAGTTTCTGTCACGAACGCAGTTAAGAAAGCCCCTGTATCTAAAACAATGCATTTACCAGTATATGAGCAGCCTATTGAACAGCCTTTCATAGTAGTCCTCCCACCACCTAAAGCGAGCTATCTTGACTGTATGTTTGCACGGGGTTACCTTTAATAATGATTTCGATTTAGAGCGTATCTTTTCCTGCCCATCTATGTTTATATAATATTCCCCGCTATCTTCTTTAAATTCAATGCTAATCAAACCTTTTAATGGGATGACAACTGGTCTGAGGTGTAGCTGTATTGGGTTTAAGGGAGTTATTACGATGACGTTAAGCCTCGGATCTATAATAGGGCCGCCTGCACTTAGGCTATAGGCTGTAGAACCTATTGTAGTCGAAATAACTACGCCATCGCCATCTACGTTATATATCTTGTCATCATTGTAGCTAACGGTTGCCTTAACAAGCTCACCATCAGCCGTAAAGATGGCTATATCATTCATAGCACATTTTTTCTCTTCCCCATTGAAAATTGGTAAAAGTCTTGGATATTCTACTAGATAATAGTTACCCCTAATAAAGTCATTAATCCTTTCCTTTAGTTCGTTTTCTTCTACATCCAACATGAAACCTCTCTTTCCTGCCCTAATTGTCATAAAAATACAACTTTCGCTTTTCTTCCTCATTGCTGCCCTCAATAAGGTTCCATCTCCTCCTATTACTATAAGCCTCTCTACATTATCTTTTTCAAGCTCAAAGGTCTCATGGTTTTTGAGTAAAACTGATGACTTCACAGATTCTACTTCCACGAGGGGTTCTATCCCATGACTTCTTAACAAATCAATAGCCTTTATTGCTATGGACTCTGCAGTCTTGCTGTTTGGTTTAAGTATTATTCCATACCGAGTCAAACCATTCACCAACTTTCATCTAGTAAACTTTATTTTCCAAGCTTATAAAAGATAAGCTCTGTATATACCAAAAGGTGTATTTTAACTGACTTCTTCCCTACCCTAAAGGGCGAGGGTCTCCTTTAGGGCATTTATCAATTCTCAGCACCTATTCGGGATACACCTGCGGGGCACTCGAGCTGCTCAGAGATTCCTCATTTTTGCATCTATTCCCAGTTACTTCTATTTCATTTAGGAAACTTTGGTTATGGGAACTTTTTAAATGCATTCACAAATTATAAGCATTTCA